>NZ_LEKR01000018.1:0-79442 GCF_001580555.1 Stenotrophomonas sp. DDT-1 | reverse complement strand
CCCCAAGAGCACTTCCGACAGATCGCGGAATCTGTCGAAGGCGGGGTGGGTCCGGTTGCGGGGGCGTGAGCCGCATGGATGCGGCGACCGAGCCTACAGGGACGTATTTACGGCGCCCCCCGCAACCGGCCCACCCCGCCAACCCACGGAATGCCAGCTTTTGACGTTGCTCTGGCTCCGGCTCCTGCGGGTGCAGGGCTGCAAGCCCTGCAGACACCCCCTCGTGCACAATGGGGCCGACCCCCGCCTGGACACCGTCCTGATGTCGAGCAAGCCGTATTCAGAAGCCTGCGAGCGCAACCGCGAACCCATCGCCACCGCACTCGACCCGTGGATGGGCGACCGCCATCGGGTGCTGGAAATCGGCAGCGGTACCGGCCAGCACGCAGCCTTCTTCGCCGAGCGCTGGCCGTGGCTGCGCTGGCAGCCCAGCGACCACCCGGACCACCTGCCCGGCATCGAGGCC
This sequence comes from Stenotrophomonas sp. DDT-1, assembly GCF_001580555.1. Taxonomy (NCBI): domain Bacteria; kingdom Pseudomonadati; phylum Pseudomonadota; class Gammaproteobacteria; order Lysobacterales; family Lysobacteraceae; genus Stenotrophomonas; species Stenotrophomonas sp. DDT-1. The sequence goes on along the minus strand of NZ_LEKR01000018.1, from coordinate 78,976 downwards.
TGGCGTGCGGAGGCCGCGCTGCTGAACCTGCTGCCGCCGGTGGCGCTGCAGGTGGAGCTGCCACCGGCAACGGGCCTGGACCTTCCAGAAAGCAGCACGTTCGACGCCGCATTCAGCGCCAACACGCTGCACATCATGGGCTGGGAGTACGTGCAGGTGCTGTTCGGCGCGCTGCCGCCGCTGTTGCGTCACGGTGCGTTGCTGGCGGTGTATGGCCCCTTCAACTACGGCGGTCGCTATACCAGCGACAGCAACGCGCAGTTCGATGCCTGGCTGAAGGCGCGCGACCCGCGCAGCGGTATCCGCGATAGCGAAGCGGTGCAGGCGCTGGCGGCGGACAACGGGTTTACCCGGTTGGGTGACGTGGCGATGCCGGCCAATAACCGGCTATTGCTGTGGCGGTTGGGGTGAACCACCGGCAGTGCCGGCCGTTGGCCGGCAACCGATTGCCAGGAAGATGCCGGCCAGCGGCCGGCACCACCGTCAAGCCACCTGCACGATATGCAGCGCCTTCGGATTGCGCCACTGCGCCAGCAGGGCCGCTTCGCGCGCCTTGGCCTGCGCGAAATGCGCTTCCTTGACATGGCCGAAGCCGCGGATGTGCTCGGGAACGCTGGCGATCTCCACCGCCAGCGACAGACGGTCGTCCTCCAGCCCGTCCAGCAGCACCTGCACCGTCGCCTCGTAATCAGCAATCAGCTTGCGTTCCATGCGGCGCTCCTCGGTGCGTCCGAACACATCGAAGCGGCCGCCACGCAGGAACTTCAGCTTCGCCAACAGACCGAAGGCCTTGAACATCCACGGGCCGTATTCCTTCTTCAGCAGCCGGCCCTGCTCGTCCTTCTTCGCGAACAGCGGCGGTGCCAGATGGAAGCGCAGCTGGTAGTCGCCCTCGAACTGCTGCTGCAGGCGACGCTGGAAGTCGCCGCTGGTGTACAGGCGCGCCACTTCGTACTCGTCCTTGTAGGCCATCAGCTTGAACAGGTAGCGCGCCACGGTCTCGGTCAGCGCAGTGGAACCGCCGATGCGGTCGGCTTCGGTGGCGCGTACGCGCGCTACCAGGTCACGGTAGCGCTTGGCGTAGGCGGCATCCTGGTACTCGACCAGGAACGCGGCGCGGCGCTCGATCATTTCATCCAGCGAGCGCGACAGGCGTGCGTCGTCCAGCGGCAGGAACGCCACGTCGCCACCGTGCGAGGGCAGGCCACGCAGTTCGCGTTCGTCGCCGGTGTTGCGCGGTGCCGCAGTGGCACCCCATTCATTGCCCTCCCACTCGCCTGGCGGCAGCGGATGCAGCGGGCCCGGGGTGGATTCGGTATCGGTATGGCGGTTGCGCACCAGGCCGGCCGCCTGCTGCACGGCCTGCGGATCGACCACGGCCAGGCGGCCCCAGGCGAACGCCTGCTGGTTCATCGCCACGGCGGCGCCGTTGAGTTCGATGGCGCGCATCAGTGACTCGAACGAAAGCGGCACCAGGCCCTGCTGCCAGGCGTAGCCGAGGATGAACAGGTTGGCGGCAATGGCATCGCCCAGCAGCGCGGTGGCCAGCTGGGTGGCATCGAGCAGCAACGGCTCCTGGCCGCCCAGTGCCACGCGCACGCCGGCGATGATGTCGGCGGCGGGGAACTGCATGTCCGGGCGGGTGGTGAAGGTGCCTGGCATCGCTTCGTAAGTGTTCAGCACCACCTGCGAACGGCCGGCACGGACCTTCGACAGCGCCCAGTAATCGTTGACCACCACCATGTCGCAGCCCAGCACCAGGTCGGCCTCGCCAGCGGCGATACGCACGGCATGGATGTCTTCAGGGCGACGGGCAATGCGGATATGCGTGGTCACCGCGCCGCCCTTCTGCGCCAGGCCGGTCTGGTCGAGCACGGTCGCGCCCTTGCCCTCCAGGTGGCCGGCCATGCCCAGCAGCGCACCGATGGTCACCACGCCGGTACCGCCGACGCCGGTGATCAGGATGTTCCAGGGCTGTTCCAGGCTGTCGCGGAGGGTCGGCGCCGGCAGGTTGTCCAGCAGCGTGGACGCATCGCGCTTGCTGCCCTTGCGCGGCTGGCCACCGTGCACGGTGACGAAGCTGGGGCAGAAGCCGTTCACGCAGGAATAGTCCTTGTTGCAGTTGGACTGGTCGATCTCGCGCTTGCGTCCGAACTCGGTTTCCTTCGGCAGCACCGACACGCAGAAGCTCTTCTTGCCGCAGTCGCCGCAGCCTTCGCAGACCAGCGAGTTGATCATCACCCGCTTCTGCGGGTCTTCCAGCTTGCCGCGCTTGCGGCGGCGACGCTTCTCGGTCGCGCAGGTCTGTTCGTAGATCAGGATCGAAACACCCTTCACTTCGCGCAGGCGCTTCTGCACTTCGTCCAGTTCGCTGCGGTCATGGAACTCGACGTCGCTGGGGAAGTGCTCGCGCTGGCCGGTCCACTTGCCGATGTTGTCCGACAGCACCACGATGGTGTGGATGCCTTCGGCGCGCATCTGCTTTGCAATGTCCGGCACGCTCAGCGGGCCGTCCACCGGCTGGCCGCCGGTCATCGCCACCGCATCGTTGTAGAGGATCTTGTAGGTGATGTTGACGCCGGCGGCGACCGCCTGGCGGATCGCCAGCGAGCCGCTGTGGAAGTAGGTGCCGTCGCCGAGGTTCTGGAACACGTGCGGGGTATCGGTGAACGGCGCCTGCCCGGCCCAGGTCACGCCTTCGCCGCCCATGTGGGTGAAGGTGTCGGTGCTGCGGTCCATCCAGGTCACCATGTAATGGCAACCGATGCCGGCCAGCGCACGCGAGCCTTCCGGCACGTTGGTGGAGGTGTTGTGCGGGCAGCCCGAGCAGTAATGCGGTACGCGCGGGAAGCTGGCGCGCGGCAACGCAAGCTCGGCTTCCTTCTCCTGCATCCACTGCAGCCGCTGCTCGATCGATGCGTTGTTGAAGAACTTCTGGATGCGGCGGCCGATCACGCCGGCGATGGTGGCCGGGGTCAGCTCGCCGGTGGACGGCAGGATCCATTCGCCAGTCTCGTCATACTTGCCGACGATGGACGGGCGCTGGCCCCAGCTGGCCGGCCAGTTGAAGAACTGTTCCTTCATCTGGCGCTCGATGAAGGCACGCTTTTCCTCCACCACGATGATGTCTTCCAGGCCCTGCGCGAAGCGCGCGATGCCCTGCGGCTCCAGCGGCCAGGTCATGCCGACCTTGTACACGCGGATGCCGATGTCGGCGCAGGCGGCTTCGTCCAGGCCCAGGTATTCCAGCGCCTGCAGCACGTCCAGGTAGCTCTTGCCGGTGGTGACGATGCCCAGCCGCGCGCGCGGCGCGTCCATCACCACCTTGTCGATGCCGTTGGCGCGGGCGAACGCCTGTGCGGCCTTCACCGCATAGCGGTGCAGGCGCATTTCCTGGTCCAGCGGCGGGTCCGGCCAGCGGATGTTGAGCCCGCCGGTCGGCATCTCGAAGTCTTCCGGCAGCACGATGCGGCGCGCCATCGGGTCGACCTCGACCGAGGCCGACGATTCGACTGTCTCGGCGATCGTCTTGAAGCCGACCCAGCGCCCGGTATAGCGGCTCATCGCCCAGCCCAGCAGGCCCATGTCGAGGATGTCCTGCACACCGGCCGGATTCAGTACCGGCATCATCGCGCTGACGAACTCGTCCTCGCTGCCATGCGGCAGGGTTGAACTGCGGCAGGCATGGTCATCGGCGGCCAGTGCCAGCACGCCGCCGTAGCGCGAGGTGCCGGCGGCATTGGCGTGCTTGAACACGTCGCCGCAGCGGTCCACGCCCGGGCCCTTGCCGTACCACATGCCGAACACGCCCTGCACGTTGGCGCCGGGGAACAGGTTGGTCTGCTGGGTGCCCCACACCATGGTGGCGCCCAGGTCCTCGTTCAGGCCGGGGGTGAACTTCACCTTGGCCGCGTCGAGGTGTTTGCGTGCGCGCCACAGCTCCAGGTCGAAGCCGCCCAGCGGGCTGCCGCGGTAGCCGCTGACGAAGCCGGCGCTGTCGATGCCTTCGTGCGCGTCGCGCAGCCGCTGCATCAGCGGCAGCTTCACCAGCGCCTGCACGCCACTCAGATAGATCCGCCCCTCGTTGCGGGTGTACTTGTGGTCGAGCGTGTAGTCACGGTCGATCAGGTCGGTGGAGGAGGGCGACGTGAGTTGCGCGGTACTGGTCATGGCTGGCCCGGTCAGGATCGGCTGGCACCGGCCGCATGCAGGCACGCGGCGGGAAAGGCGCGAATTGTAGCAGCGAGGCCCGGCCGCCCCGGCACTCGCGCCGGCGGCCATGCTGGGGTTAGGATCGGGGAGAGAGAGGGGGCTGCGGTTGCGGCCTGGGGAGAAGGGATGTCAGTTGCAGGAAAGATCCTGGGCAGCATGTTGCTGGTCTCGGGAACGGCCCCGGTGTGGGCCGCGCCGGCGGTGCCGGCACCACAGGAGTTCTACTTCGACAGCGATGCGGCCGCCGTGCCCATGATCGTGGTCCAGTCCGACGGGGATGAGCTGGTGGCGCAGCTGCTCAAGCAGCGCGAGCGCGGCCGGCGGACCGTGGAGGCCACCGTGCAGCTGGCGTCGGTGGCCATTGCCCAGGGCCGTACCGAACTGGGTGAACAGCTGTATCGCGAAGCGCTGAAGGATGCGCCGGTGCAGGGCAGCCTGGGCCGTGGCGTGCGCTGGAACTACGGCTGGGACCTGCTGCGTCAGGGCCAGCCCGAAGCCGCCCTGGAGCAATGGCAGGCCGCTGCCGGTGGTTCGCTGAGCAAGCCGGGCTGGTTGCCACCGACCTATGCGCTGGCGCTGTGGCGGGCCGGGCGGAAGCAGGAGGCAGTGCAGTGGTATGCCGCCGCAGTGCGTACCGAGCCGACGCAATGGAGCGACAGCAGCCGCTATGCGCAGTTGTTGCCGTTGTGGCGAGACGACGAGCGTGCCTCGCTGGCGGAAGTGCAGCAGGCGTGGGCGGCCGCGCCGCCGGCCTGGCCCTGAGGGTAGGGGGCGGCCGGGTTGCACCCGGCACCCGCAGAAGCAACAGCCGAAGCAACAGCCGAAGCAACAGCAACAGCGGGCAGTCCGCGGGCGGGATGACGGGGTGGTGTGGGTTGGCAGGACACGCCGTAAACTCACCCATGGGGGCTCGATGGCGCCTTGCTCGTGTGCGCTGTCCTGCGCACACGGCAAGACCGGGGTTGGGCGTCCTGCCCAACCCGCCCGAGGCATGCCTCGGGCCCATGGCGCCAACGGACCTGCCAACCCACACCGCCCCGCCTCCGACAGTTCCCTGCTGCTGGTAGGTGTCGACCTTGGTCGACACGGTAGATCCACGTCATGCGTGGATGAATCTGTATCGGAATCGACTATTCGATATCTGATCGAAGAGCAGCCGAGCGTGGGCTCGGCTCTACAGAAGGCGGCCAACCAACCGGCTTTTGCTTTTGCTTCTGCTTTTCTTTTTTCTTTTCCGTGGCGGACGCACTCGGAAATTGTCAGAGGCCGGGCGGGGTGGGTTCGCGGGGGTGTCCGCGGCATGGATGCCGCGGCCAAGCCCCCATGGACGGGTTGACGGCGTCCCCCGCGAATCCATCCCGCCCGGCCAAGCGCGGCTTTTGATGTTCACGGTCAACCAGCCGCCACGAGGGGCTGCGCCGTTCGCTGGAAACTCAATCGTCCGCGGAAACTGTCCGCCCCGACGCCCACGCCCGCAATGCCTCCACCTGCTCGGCCATCAGCACCGACAGTGGCCGCGTGGCGCGGATCTCGGCCATCAGCAGCTCGGTGTCCAGCGGCCGGCCCTCGGCATGCGCCGCATACAGGCCGGCGACGATCGCCTGCTCGATCTCGGCGCCGGAGAACCCATTGGCGGCCGCCGCCAGCGCGGGCAGTGCGAAGTCGTCGGCGTTGAGCTGGCGCCGGCCCAGGTGCAGCCGCAGCAGTTCCACGCGCACTTCGGGGGTGGGCAGGTCGACGAAGAAGATCTCGTCGAAACGCCCCTTGCGCAGCAGCTCGGCCGGCAGTTCGTGCACCTGGTTGGCGGTGGCGACGATGAAGACCGGCGCCTTGCGTTCGGCCATCCAGGTCAGCAGGTAGCCGAGCACGCGGCGCGATACGCCACCGTCCTCGCCACCACTGGCCAGGCCCTTCTCGATCTCGTCCATCCACAGCACGCAGGGCGCCAGCTGCTCGGCCGAGGCCAGCGCCTGGCGCAGGTTGGCCTCGGTTTCGCCGTGGTACTTGTTGTACAGCGCACCCACGTCCAGGCGCAGCAGCGGTACACCGAAGCCGGCGGCGGTGGCCTTGGCCAGCATTGATTTGCCGCAGCCCTGCACGCCCAGCAGCAACATGCCGCGCGGCGGGTCCAGGCCGGCCGGTGCCGAGCCGGCGATGAAGGCCACCCGGCGCTGGCTGATCCAGCGCTTGAGCCGGTTGGCGCCGGCCACGTCGCCGAAGCGTGCGCTGTCGTGCTCGAAGAACAGGTGGCCGCTGCGGTTGAGCAGCTCGAACTTCAGCCGTGCCAGCTGCGGCAGGTCGTCGTCGCGCAGCGCGCCATCGGCGTAGATCAGCTGGCGGGCGATGCGGCGGGCATCGACCAGGCTCAGGCCCTGCAGGTTCTTCAGGATCTTCTTCACCGCCTCGCTGTCGACCTCGACACGGCGGCCGCCGTGTTCGCGCGCATAGGCGTCGGCCTCCTCGCGCAGCATCTTCAGCAGGGCGTTGGCATCGGGCAGGCGCGGGTTGAAGCGCACCGCCAGCGCTTCCAGCTCGGCCGGCAGCTCGACCTTGGCGCCGATCAGCACCAGCACGTGCGGTTCGCTGTGGCGGCGCTGGATCAGGTCGCGCAGTGCGCGCTGGTGGCTGGCATAGCCCAGGTAGGGGTGGAAATCGAGCAGCAGGTAGACACCGCGCTGATCAGCCTGGCGGATCATCTGCAGCGCGGCGCTGGCATCGGGCGGGCCGACCGGCGGATCCTCGCGGTCCAGGTCGATGCGGCGCAGGCCCTCCGTGATGGACCAGCGGTGCAGGGCCCGCCACACGTGCATCAGCGTCTGCCGGAACAGTTCGACGATGCGCCCCTCATCCTGGGTCTCGATCACGATCAGGGGGGTATTGGCGCGGATCAGTGCGCTCAGGTCCTGCAGTTCGCTCATGCCGGTTCGATCCTTCGGGGGCGCCACGATAGCAAAGGCGATGGCCACGGGTTCAGCACGGCGCTACCTCCCGTCACCACCGCCGGTGTACGCTCGGGGCACGTACCCGGAAGCGAGGCTGGCATGAAGACGATCCTGGTGGCCGGTTCCAAGGGCGGGGTGGGCAAGACCACCGTCGCCACCCACCTGGCCGCGTACGCGGCATTGCAGGGCAAGGCCACGGTGATCGCCGATGCCGACCCGCAGGGCTCCAGCACCCGCTGGGCACAACGGCGTGCCGGGCTGGAAAGCGCGGTGCTCCCCATCGATGTGTATCGGAAGAAGCAGTGGGCGCAGAAGCTGCCCGACGGTACCGATACCGTCATCATCGATGCACCCGCCGGTGCGCTGGCCGATGATATCCCCCATTTCCTGGACGCGGCCGACGCCGTGGTGGTGCCGGTGCTGCCCTCGGCGCTGGATATCGAAGCCATCGTCGGCTTCCTCAACAGCCTAGCCCAGAACCCGCGCGTGCACAGCCGCAAGCTGCCGGTAGGGCTGGTCCTCAACCGCACCAAACCCTGGACCCAGACCTCGCAGCAGGCATTGCAGATGCTGGCCGAATGGCCGTACCCGGTGGTCGCGCAGCTGCGTGACAGCCAGAGCTACGTGGTCATGACCGGCCTGGGCCGCAGCCTGTTCGACTATCGCTCCGCCCAGGTGCGCGAACACCAGGCCGACTGGGAACCGCTGCTGTCCTGGCTCAAGCTTTGATGCCTGCCTCACTTCTCCTGCTGCATCCTCTTCTCCATGGAAACCCGCGATGCGTGAACTGATCCTGCTGCGCCATGCCCATGCCGAACCCGCCGTTTCCGGCCAGGCCGACCTCGACCGGCCGCTGTCGCCGGTAGGGCTGGCCGAAGCTGAAGCCGCCGGCAAGTGGTTGAAGGAAAACAAGCTGCTGCCGGACTGCGTGCTGTGCTCGCCGTCGCGACGTACCCGTGAGACCCTGGAAGCGGTGATGACGGCCATCGGCTATGTCGAGAAGCGCCTGGAAGACCGGATCTACGAAGCCACCCCGGGCACCCTGGCGGCGCTGGTTGACGAGCGTCGCGACCTGGACCGGGTGCTGATCGTGGGCCACAACCCGGGCCTGGAGCAGCTGGTGGCCCTGATGACCGACGGCACCAGCAGCGACTACCGCGGCATGCCGCCGGGCGGCGTGGCCGTCCTCGGCTTCCCGCGCGAGGTCTCGATCGAGCCGGGCGTGGCCAGCCTGAACGCGTTCTGGTGGCCGTGATCCGATGAGCCAGGCGCGGCGCAGCCGCTTCCTGCTGCCCGCGTTGCTGGCGCTTGGCCCGGCCTGGGCCGCTGTACCCCCACCAACCCCGTTGCCGCCGGTGTCCGCCGAAGCACCGCGGGTACTGCGCCTGGATACCCAGCGCTCGCGGATCGGTTTCGAGGTGCGGACCCGTTTCGGCCAGCGCATCGAAGGCGTATTCCCGCACTTCGAGGGGCGCATCGAGATCCTGTCCGACGGGCGCCACCAGGTGCACCTGAAGATGTTCACCCGTTCGGTGGAGATCCCTGGCAAGGCGCGCTACACCGGCTGGATGCGCGGCGAAGAGTTCTTCGATGCAGGGCGCCATCCGGTGGTCGAGTTCGACTCGCTGCCGTACTGGCCGGAGACGGTGGAACAGGGCGGCGACATCAACGGCCGGCTGACCCTGCGCGGCGTCAGCCACCCCGAGTCGCTGCGGGTCGAGAAGGCGGAGTGCGCCCGACCCGGCTATGATTGCGATGTCGTCAGCCGCGGTACCGTGCAGCGAGGCCGGTATGGAATGGACAGCTGGCAGCTAGCCCTGAGTGACCGAGTGACCTTCGTATTACGTGCGCGCCTGAGCGAGGCGCCGAAACCGTGAACCTCCTGCTGCGTTTACTGGCGCTGGCAACGGTGTTGCTGGGCAGCGGCTGCGCGTCGCTGTCGCATGCCGAGCGCGACCGTGCCGAGGCGATCGCCGTGCAGGCGCGCTCGACCGTGGTCGGCTGCCAGCGCGCCGACCGCTGCGCGCAGGACTCACCGCTGCGAGCGCTGGCCGGCCGGGCGTTCACCGAATCCACCCCCGGACAGCCGCGCCACTACGCCACCCTGCTCGACGAGGGCGAAGGTGCGCTGGTGGCGCGCCTGAACCTGCTGCGCAGCGCTACCCGCAGCATCGACCTGCAGACCTACATCTTCGACAAGGACGACAGCGCCCGGCTGGTCATCGACGAGCTGCTGGCTGCATCGCGGCGCGGGGTGAAGGTGCGCGTGCTGATCGACCAGCTCTCGGCGATCTCCGACCTGCAGATCCTCGGCGCGCTGTCCGGCGCGCACCAGAACTTCCAGCTGCGGGTCTACAACCCGACCTTCGGCAAGGCCCGGCTGAACTACTTCGACTATGCCGGCAGCGTGCTGTGCTGCTTCCGCCGCTTCAACCAGCGCATGCACAACAAGCTGCTGGTGATCGACGATGCGATCGGCGTGGTCGGTGGCCGCAACTACCAGGACGACTATTACGACTGGGACCGCGAGTACAACTTCCGCGACCGCGACGTGCTGATCGCCGGCCCGGAGGCGCGGGCGATGGCCGCCAACTTCGATGCCTTCTGGCATGCCAGGCGCAGCGTGCCGGCCGAGCGCCTGAACGATGTCGGCCGCACCCTGCTGCGCGAGGGCGTGCCGACCCTGCCGCCGGCCAGCTTCCGCCGCCCCGAGCGGGTGCAGCGGGTCAGTGCCGAAGCCAATGACATGGACTTCGTCAGCCGTTCCTTCGTCGATACCGCCTTGCCGGTGGCCTCGGTGCGCTATGTCGCCGACCTGCCACGCAAGCACCGGCGCGAGAAGGCCGATGCGCCGCTGGCGGGCCAGCACGTGACCGAGCCGCAGCTGGATGCGCTGATCGCCGGCGCGCAGGAGGAAGTGATCCTGCAGACGCCGTACCTGGTGTTGTCCAAGCCGGCGCAGAAGCTGTTCCGCGAGCTGCGCAAGCGCCCGCAGCCGCCGCGGGTGGTGGTGTCCAGCAACAGCCTGGCGGCCACCGACAACCCGATCGTGTATGCGCTGTCGTACAAGTACAAGCGGCGCAACATGCGCGAACTGGGCTTCAACATCTTCGAGTACAAGCCGTTCCCGCTGGATGCACCGGTCGACTACCGCAACCTGCTGCCTGATCCGATCGCCGCGCCCGGGGGTGACGACGACGGCGGGCGCAATCCGCTGATCGGCGGCAGCGCCGCGGGCAGCAATGCCGGCGACAGCCGCGATCGCGATGAGCATCCGGCACCCACCGGCAAGCAGCTGGCGGTGAACCCGCGCACCGGCAGTGCCTACCAGAACGCGCGCGAGCGCCGCCGCGCGGCCGGCAGCGAGGTCGAGACCCGCCTGCTGCGCACCGAGACCCGGCCCTCCTTCCTGGGCAGCAAGGCGGTCAACAAGCCGTTGCCGGTCACCCGCAAGGGCGCGCGCATGGGCCTGCATGCCAAGTCGCTGGTGGTCGACCGCCGCATCGGCGTGGTCGGCACCCACAACTTCGATCCGCGCAGCGAGAACTACAACACCGAAGGTGCGGTGATCATCGATGACCCGGCCTTCGCCGAGCAGCTGGCCGAGAGCATCCTGCGCGATATCCACCCGCAGAACTCGTGGACGGTGGCGCCGCGGGCCAAGCCGCCGGTGCTGTCCGGGCTCAACTACAGCGTCGGCAAGGCCTCCGAGGCACTGCCGATCCTCGACTTCTGGCCGTGGCGCTATGCCACCGACTACGAGTTCAAGCCCGGCCCGGACTGCCCGCGGCCGCTGCCCCGGCAGGACCCGGACTTCCACCGTTGCTATGTCGCCGTGGGCGATTTCCCCGAGGTCAATGTCGGCCCGAAATGGCTGCTGGTCCGCATGCTCACTGCATTCGGCGCCGGCCTCGTTCCCATCCTCTGAAGGTGCCCGCATGAGCCTGGTGTTCCGCGAAGCCGTTTCCCTCGAGAAGCTCAACACGCTCAGCCGCAACACCGCGATCGAGTCGCTGGGCATCGTCTTCAGCGCGGCCGGCGACGATTGGCTGCAGGCCACCATGCCGGTGGACGAGCGCACCCGCCAGCCCTACGGCATCCTGCATGGCGGCGCGTCGGTGGTGCTGGCCGAGACCCTGGGCAGCAGCGCCGGCAACCTGTGCGTGGATACGGCCAAACAGATCTGCGTAGGGCTGGAGATCAACGCCAACCATGTACGCGCCGTTCGCTCGGGCACCGTGACCGGCACCGCACGTGCACTGCACGTCGGCCGCAGCACCCAGCTGTGGGAGATCCGCATCGAGGACGAGCAGGGCCGCCTGGTGTGCATCTCGCGGCTGACCCTGGCGGTGGTGGCGGCCGGCCACGGCTGAGCCCCGGACGGCCGGTGACGGCAGCGGAACCCAGCGTTCCCCGCCGATTGCCCCGGTCGATGAGTGTTATGGCCTAAATCGGCTGGCAGCGATGACGGCCCTCCGGTATCGTGCGCGGATGACTTCCCCCACTCCGGCCCCCCGCGGCGGCGTGGCGCGTGTGTGCCGTTACCTGTACCGCGTACCGCTGCTGTTGGTCCACATCGTTGTGTTCCTGCCGCTCATCCTGATCGGCATGCTTCGGCCGTGGGGCGAACTGCGCGTGGGCGAGGCGACCCTGGGGGCCAAAGTGGTCAACTGGTGGCAGGGCGGGCTGATGTGGATCTTCGGCTTCCGCCTGGTGCAGATCGGTACGCCGTTGCCCGGCGCCGTGCTGTTCGTCGCCAACCACGTCAGCTGGGTCGACATCTGCATCCTGCACAGCCAGCGCATGATGGGCTTCGTCGCCAAGCGCGAGATCGCCAGCTGGCCGTTGGTCGGTTGGCTGGCCGCGCGTGGCCAGACCATCTTCCACCAGCGCGGCAACACCGAATCGCTCGGTGGCGTGATGCAGGTGATGGCCGATCGCCTGCGCGAAGGCAAGGCGGTGGGCGTGTTCCCGGAAGGGCGCACCCGCGGCGGCCACGAAGTAGGCCCGTTCCATGCCCGCATCTTCCAGGCCGCGGTTGAAACCGGCGTGCCGGTGCAGCCGGTGGCACTGGTGTACGGGCTCAAGGGCGATGCGCAGACCATTGTCGCGTTCGGCCCCGGTGAGAGTTTCTTCGCCAATTTCCTGCGCCTGCTCGGTGAGCCGGCGCGGCGTGCAGAAGTGCACTTCCTGGCACCGATCGGTGCGCAGGACCTGGAAGGCCGTCGGCGCATCGCGGAGACGTCGCGCGCGCGCATCGTGGCGGCCATGAGCTCCGAGTGAGGGTGCGGTGGCCCTGATCCCGCCACCCGTCCTGGACGCCGGCACGCCGACGCTGCACGCGGCTGACTACCAGCCCCCGCGCTGGCTGCGCAATCCGCATCTGCAGTCGATGCTCAGCTCCAGCCGCATGCGCCTGCAGCGCGGCCTGCTGCTGCTGGCCGCGACCGGTGCGATCAGCGAAGAACTGATCCTCGACGGCGGTGATGGCGTGCGCCTGCAGGGCTGGCACAGCCACATCGAAGGCCGCGAACCCAAGGGCATGGCCCTGCTGCTGCACGGCTGGGAAGGCAGCGCCGAATCCAGCTACATGCGCATGGCGGCCGCGCGCATGCTCGAACAGGGCTTCGACGTGGTGCGGCTGAATTTCCGCGACCACGGCAATACCCATCATCTCAACCCCGGCATCTTCCACTCCAACCTGATCGACGAAGTGGTGCATGCCGCGGGCGATATCGCCCAGCGCTGGCCGCAGTTGCCGCTGGTGGCCGCCGGTTACTCGCTGGGCGGCAATTTCGTGCTGCGCCTGGCCCAGCGCGCGCCAGCGGCCGGCGTGCCGCTGCTGCGCGTGGCCTCGGTATGCCCGGTGCTGGACCCGGCGCTGACCATGGAGAGCATCGAGAACGGCCCGGCAATGTACGACTGGTACTTCCGCCGCAAGTGGGCCGGTTCGCTGCGGCGCAAGCGCGACCTGTTCCCCGAACTGAGCGACTGCGACGACCGCGTCCTGAAACTGGACATCCGCGCGCTGACTGCCTGGCTGGTCGAGCGCCACACCAGTTTCGGTTCGTTGCAGGCCTATTTCGATGGCTACTCGATTGCCGGCGATCGGCTGTCCACGTTGCAGGTGCCGGCCGACATCCTGATGGCGCAGGACGACCCGGTGATCCCCTACGCGACCTTCAGCGACTGGCAGCTGCCGCACCAGGCGCATCTGGAAACCGCCAGCTGGGGCGGACACTGTGGCTTCCTGGAAAACTGGCGCGGTGACGGCTTCTCCGAGCGCTGGGTGGCGCAGCGCCTGCAGCGCGTGCTGCAAGGCTGAACCGGCACGGGCGCGCAGGCCGCTACAATGCGGGTTTGCCCTTGAACCGGACCGCCATGCAAGACCAGATCATCCAAGCGTTGCGCCAGAACGAGGCCGACCAGGCCGTGCAGCTGGCCCAGGCGTGGACCCGTGATGAACCCGGCCAGGCCGAGGCCCACCGCTGGCTGGCGCTTGCGCTGCAGCAGCAGGGCAAGGCCGAGGACGCGATGGAGGCCCTGCAGCAGGCGCTGCAGCTGGCCCCGGACAACGCCCAGCTGCACCTGCAGCACGCTGGCCTGCTGCTGGCCCTGCGCCAGTTCGACGGCGCCGGCGAAGCACTGACGCGCACCACCGGGCTGGACCCGAACGCGTTCGCCGCGTACCTGATGCAGGCCCACCTGGCGATCGGTCGCAACGATTTCGATGAAGCGCAGCGCCTGTCCACGCTGGCCTCGCGTGTCGAACCGGACCACCCGGAGCTGCTGACCATCGATGGCATGATCGCGCTGCGCCGCGATGATGCCGATCGCGCGCTGACGCTGCTGTCGGCCGCCAACCAGGCCCTGCCCAACGACATCCGCGTGCTTTACGCACTGGGCTTCGCCTACCTGGGCAAGAACATGCTGGCCTTCGCCGAGCAGGCGTTCCGCCGCGTGCTGGAACTGAACCCGACCATCGCCTCGTTGCATGGCCTGGTGGTGCAGCTGGCCATGCGCCAGGGCAACCTGGAAGCTGCGGCAGAGGCGATGCAGATCGCGCTGCAGCAGGAAGGCCTGGATACGCCTTCGATGCGCCGCCTGGCCGGCGAACTGGCACTGCGCAGCGGCCAGCCGCTGCAGGCGCTGGAGCACCTGCTGCCGTTGCTGGAATCGCTGCCTGATGACCGCGACGTGCTGCAGCTGCTGCTGATGTCCTGGCAGCGCCTGGGTCGCGAAGACGAGGCCCGCGCACGCCTGGATGCCGCCCTGGAGCAGCACCCGCAGCTGCACGACCTGTGGCTGGCACGCCTGGCGGTGGAGGAGGTCGGCAGTGCCACCGCCGCCGCCACGGTCGAGCGCTGGATGGACGCGATGCCGGGCCACCTGCCGGCGCTGGAAGCGCGCCTGCGGCTGCACGACATGGTGGGCGAACACGCGCAGGCCGAAGCGATCGCCGAGCGTATCGTCAGCCTTGAACCGGGCCGCGTCAGTGGCGAAACCCGCCTGGTCGAAGGCCTGCTGCAGCGCGATCCGGCCGCTGCCGTCGCCCGCGTGCAGGCGCTGATCGGCATGGCGCCGGAAGGCCACCGTGCCGACCTGCGCACCTGGCTGGGCGAGATCCAGGATCGCGCCGGGCAGCACGAAGACGCGCTGCAGACCTGGCTGGCCCTGCAGGCCGACCAGGCCCCGCAGCGCCTGCCGCTGCCGCCGCAGGCCAAGGCACCGCCGAGCTGGCCGGACAAGGGCGAGATCGACGGTGATGCCACTTCCGCGCCGATCTTCCTGTGGGGTGCGCCCGGGTCGGGCGTGGAGCGCGTGGCGACCGGCCTGGCTGCGGCCAGCCCGGTGCTGCGCAGCGACCGCTATACCTCCAACGCACCCGACGACGCGTTCCAGAACTACCACACGCTGCAGGACCTCGCTTCGGGCGTGTTGACGCCGGAGCGGCTGGTGCAGCGCTGGCGCGAACAGCTGCCGTCGCGCGGCGTGCAGGACGACGCGATCATCGACTGGCTGCTGTGGTGGGACAACGCGCTGCTGTGGGCGCTGCGCCCGCAGTTGCCGCAGGGCCGCCTGCTGGTGGTGCTACGCGATCCGCGCGACATGCTGCTGGACTGGGTGGCCTACGGTGCGGCCGCGCCGCTGGCGATGACCTCGCTGGCCGAAGCCAGCGAATGGCTGGCGCGCGCGTTGGCCCAGGTCGCCGCCCTGCACGAGGACGATCTGTACCCGCAGGTGCTGCTGCGCATCGACCAGATCGGCAACGATCCGCAGGCGATGGCCGAACTGCTGGGCCGACTGTTCGAGCGGCCGATGCCGCCGGCCGCGCAGCTGGGCGCGCCGCGCTTCCCGCCGGGCCACTGGCGCAACTACCGCGACGCGATGAGCGCCGCCTTCGCCAAGCTCACCCCGATCGCGGTGCGCCTGGGTTACCCGGAAGAGTGAGGACACGCCGATGCAACTGAGCAGCCACAGCCTGACCAACGGTGCACCGATCGACCGCGAATTCGCCGCAGGCGATGCCGCGGGCTTCGCACCGGACCGCAATCCGCACCTGGCCTGGAGCGATGTGCCGGAGGGCACCCGTTCGTTCCTGCTGGTATGCGTCGATCCGGACGTGCCGACCGTGCCGGAGACGGTCGGCCGCACCGACATGAGCGTGCCACGCGACCAGCCGCGCTGTGATTTCGTGCACTGGGTGATGGCCGATATTCCGGCTTCGGTGCGCGAGATTGCCGCAGGCAGCTGCAGCGACGGCTTCGTGGTGAAGGGCAAGACCACGCCGGCCGGGCCGGCCGGCAGCCGCCAGGGCCTGAACGACTTCACCGACTGGTTTGCCGGCAACCCGGACATGGCCGGTGACTACCTGGGCTACGACGGCCCCTATCCGCCGTTCAATGACGAGCGCATGCACCGCTACTTCTTCCGCGTGTTCGCGCTGGACGTGGCATCGCTGCAGCTGCCGGCACGTTTCACCGCCGCCGACGCGTACCGGGCCATGCACGGCCACGTGCTGGCCGAAGCGGCACTGCACGGTACCTACACCTTGAACCCCGCATTGGCCTGAGCGGGCAATGTGCTTCTGTAGAGCCGAGCCCATGCTCGGCTGCTGTCTATCGGGAAAAGCAGCCGAGCATGGGCTCGGCTCTACAACGCACAATGAAGAAGGGCGGCCTTTCGGCCGCCCTTCTGTCGTTTTACTTCTTCTCGATGGCCGACTCGACCACCATGTCCAGCACATACGCCTGCGACGGCGCATCGGCCGGCGGGTTCTTCACTTCGTAGCGCTTCACGCGCACCACGTTGCGCACGCCGTCTTCGTGGGTGTAGCCCTCGATGTTGCCGTAGAAGTTCTCGAACTTGCCCGGCTCACCCTGCTTCAGGCCCTTGTCGTCGAACTTCACTTCGCGCACCTGCAGGCACTGGTAGTCCGGGATCAGCGGGTGCGAGCACTTCTCGGTCTTCGCGGCCACTTCCAGGAACACGGTTTCGCCGGCGCCGCCATAGCGGGTTTCAGCGGTCGGTTCCGGGTTGAACACCAGCACGTCGCCCTTGGCGGTGGTCAGGGTCAGCTTGCCATCGGCATCCTGCTCGGCCTTCAGTTCGCCCTGCAGGCGGCTCGACACGGCTTCGTCCAGCGCCATCAGCGCCTTGTCGGTGCAGGCCATCATGGTCGAGGCCATCGCGCTGACGCTCAGCTTGCCAGCGTCGAAGGTGTAGCCGCCGCCCATGCGGTTGCAGGTATTGCTGACCGACAGGCGGCCCTCAGCGAAGTCCAGGGTGACCGGCTTGTCTTCGCGGGCGAACAGCGCGTCGATGCGCTTGCCGTCGGCGCCGGTGGCCTGCTGCAGCAGCCAGTGCTGGCTCTGCAGGCGCTGCGCATCCAGGTGCGCCAGCGTCTGCTGGTCCGCTGCCTTGGTCGCGGCCGGGGCCACGTCGTCGCCGCCATTGCCGGCCGGGGCCGGGGTCTGGCTGCAAGCGGCCATCAGGGCCAGCGGGAGGAGCAGGGTGAGCTTGCGGTTCATGGTGATTCTCCTTGGGGAACCGTGGGGGAAACGGGGTGGGGCCGGCCATGGGGTTACCGTGCCCCAGTGCTGTTCAGCTGCCGGAGGGCAACCACAGCAGCAGCGCCGCGCCCAGCGCGATGCGGTAGAGGGCGAAGGCGGTGAACCGGTGCGACTTGATGTAGCCCATCAGCCACTTCACTACGACGAAGCCGGTGACGGCCGCGGCAAGGAAGGCCACGCCCACCTCGGTCCAGTTCTCGCTGCCCAGCTGCCCGTCCCTGGCCAGTTCCAGGAAGGTGTAGGCGCTGGCGGCGAACATGGTGGGAATGCCGACCAGGAACACGAACTCGGCGGCAGCGGCGCGGCGGCTCAGGCCCAGCAGCATGGCCAGGAAGATCGCCGAGGCCGAGCGCGAGGTACCGGGGAACACGCCCGCCACCACCTGCGCCAGGCCGACGCCGATCGCCACGGTCCAGGTCACCTGGTCGCGGTCGGGCAGGCGCGCGGTGTAGGCCTCCACCAGCAGCATCCAGGCGCCACCGATGATCAGTGCCCAGGCCACCGGGCTGACCGTCTCCGGCAGCGACCAGCCGGCCTTGCGCACCACCAGGCCGACCACGGCGGTGACCAGGAAGGCGGCGCCCAGCTTGAACAGGTACTCACGGTTCCCGCGTTGGTTGAAGCCGGTGGCCAGCTGCAGCAGGCGCTGGCGGAACACCAGCACCACGGCCACGATCGCGCCAGCCTGGATGACGATGTTGAAGAAGTCCGAGCGGGCACCCAGCCAGTGCTGGGCGATGAGCAGGTGGCCGGTGCTGGAGATCGGCAGGAATTCGGTCAAGCCTTCGAGGATGCCCAGCAGCAGGGCGGAGAGCAGGTCGGACATGGACGGTGCGGGCACGCGCGGCGGAAGGAAGAAGGTCGAGAGGATAGACGATCCCTGCTGCACCAAACGGGTGCGTCTGATGGCGGGTGCACCGGTTTGGTGCGCACCGTTCTGCACCAGCGCGGGGCAGCCATATTGAAATCAACAACTTGCGGGTATCAAAAAGTTGGCACGGTCATTGCTGTACCTCAGCAGGCATTCATCCCCATCCGAGGTCGTACCGATGTCCGTGGAAAACGTTGAGAAGCTGATCAAGGACAACCAGATCGAGTTCGTCGATCTGCGTTTCGTGGACATGCGTGGCGTCGAGCAGCACGTCACCTTCCCGGTCAGCATCGTCGAACCGTCGCTGTTCGAAGAAGGCAAGATGTTCGACGGCAGCTCGATCGCCGGCTGGAAGGGCATCAACGAATCGGACATGGTGCTGCTGCCGGACCCGTCCAGCGCCTACGTCGACCCGTTCTACGCCGATCCGACCGTCGTGATCAGCTGCGACATCCTCGATCCGGCCACCATGCAGGCCTATGGCCGCTGCCCGCGCGGCATCGCCAAGCGTGCCGAGGCCTACCTGAAGTCCTCCGGCATCGCCGAAACCGCGTTCTTCGGCCCGGAGCCGGAATTCTTCATCTTCGACTCGGTCCGTTTCGCCAACGAAATGGGCAACACCTTCTTCAAGGTCGACTCGGAAGAAGCGGCGTGGAACAGCGGCGCCAAGTATGACGGCGCCAACAGCGGCTACCGTCCGGGCGTGAAGGGCGGCTACTTCCCCGTCCCGCCGACCGACACCCTGCACGACCTGCGCGCGGAAATGTGCAAGACCCTGGAGCAGGTCGGCATCGAAGTGGAGGTGCAGCACCACGAAGTGGCCACCGCCGGCCAGTGCGAGATCGGCACCAAGTTCAGCACTCTGGTGCAGAAGGCCGACGAGCTGCTGCGCATGAAGTACGTCATCAAGAACGTCGCGCACCGCAACGGCAAGACCGTCACCTTCATGCCCAAGCCGATCGTCGGCGACAACGGCAGCGGCATGCATGTGCACCAGTCGCTGTCCAAGGGCGGCACCAACCTGTTCTCCGGTGACGGCTACGGTGGCCTGAGCCAGCTGGCGCTGTGGTACATCGGCGGCATCTTCAAGCACGCCAAGGCCATCAATGCCTTCGCCAACTCGGGCACCAACAGCTACAAGCGCCTGGTGCCGGGCTTCGAGGCGCCGGTGATGCTGGCCTATTCGGCCCGCAACCGTTCGGCGTCGTGCCGCATTCCGTGGGTCTCCAACCCGAAGGCGCGCCGCATCGAAATGCGCTTCCCGGATCCGATCCAGTCCGGCTACCTGACCTTCACCGCGCTGATGATGGCCGGCCTGGACGGCATCAAGAACCAGATCGACCCGGGTGCACCGAGCGACAAGGACCTGTACGACCTGCCGCCGGAGGAAGAGAAGCTGATCCCGCAGGTCTGCTCCTCGCTGGACCAGGCGCTGGAAGCGCTGGACAAGGACCGCGAGTTCCTCAAGGCCGGCGGCGTGATGAGCGATGACTTCATCGACGGCTACATCGCGCTGAAGATGCAGGAAGTGACCAAGTTCCGCGCGGCCACCCACCCGCTGGAATACCAGCTGTACTACGCCAGCTGACCGGGCGCGATGGCGGTGGGTTCCCCCTCCCACCCGCCGCCATCGCCTCCGTTCTCGCGGCTGGGGAGCCGCGGTTGTAGGGGGTCAGATCCGTTTCGCGCCGCGAAAGGGCTCTGACTCCACCCAGGGGCAAGAGAGAGACCGGATACGCGACCAGGGCCGCCCTCCCTCCCGCGTCGGTCGTGCAAGGAGAGAGGCACGGCCGTCCCGGCCCTGTACGTGTCCGGTGCAACAGCCACGGTCATCACCCTGATGACCTGTGGTTGCCTGATGCCAACGCGCGCTGGCGCGCTGGCCCCATCCACCATCGGGACATGCGCATGAAACTGATCTCCGCCATCATCCGACCGTTCAAGCTCGACGAGGTCCGCGAGGCCCTGTCAGATGCAGGCGTGTCGGGCATCACCGTGACCGAAGTGAAAGGTTTCGGTCGCCAGAAGGGCCACACCGAGCTGTATCGCGGCGCCGAGTACGTCGTGGATTTCCTGCCCAAGATCAAGATCGAAACGGTGGTCACCGACGAGCGTGCCGACGCGGTGATCGAAGCGATCCAGTCGTCGGCAGGCACCGGCAAGATCGGTGACGGCAAGATCTTCGTCACCGCCGTTGAACAGGTCATCCGCATCCGCACCGGCGAAATCGGTGCCGACGCGCTGTAACCCCCTTCCGGAGATTTCCCCCATGAAGATGCGCCTCCTCACCGGGTGGCAAGCCCGGTTCCATGTCGTGTGGCTGTTGATGCTGCTCAGCGCGTTCGCCGCCGGTGCGTGGCCGGGCAGCGCCCATGCCCAGGCACAGGTGTCGCCGCTGCCGAGCGAAACCGTAGCGGTTGAACCGTTGCAGGCCCCGGTGGCCGCAGCACCTGCCGCTGCCGAAGCAGCGGCCCCGGCGTTCGACCACGGCGACGTCGCCTGGATGCTTACCTCCACGTTGCTGGTGCTGCTGATGGTGGTGCCGGGTCTGGCCCTGTTCTACGGCGGACTGGTGCGTTCGAAGAATGTGCTGTCGGTGCTCAGCCAGATCCTGGTGGTGTTCTCGCTGGTGCTGCTGCTGTGGGTGGCCTACGGCTACAGCGCGGTGTTCAGCGCGGGCAATCCATTCTTCGGTTCGTTCACCGAGTTCGCCTTCCTCAAGGGCTTCACCCCGGATTCGGTGGGCAACACGCCGATCAAGGGCCTGCCGGATTACCTGTTCGTCGCCTTCCAGTCGACCTTCGCTGGCATCACCACCGCGCTGATCGTCGGTGCCTTCGCCGAGCGCATCAAGTTCCGCGCGGTGCTGCTGTTCTCGGCACTGTGGTTCACCCTCAGCTACATCCCGATGGCACACATCGTCTGGGGCGGCGGCTACCTGGGTGAACTGGGCGCGATCGACTTCGCCGGTGGCACCGTGGTGCACATCAATGCGGGCGTGGCCGGCCTGGTCGGCGCGTGGTTCGTCGGCAAGCGCCTGGGCTACGGCCAGACCGCGCTGAAGCCGCACAACGTGCCGTTTACCTACATCGGCGCCATGCTGCTGTGGGTGGGCTGGTTCGGCTTCAATGCCGGTTCCGCCGCCGCCGCCGATACGGTGGCCTCGCTGGCCTTCCTCAACACCGTGCTGGCCACCGCTGCTGCCGTGCTTGGCTGGACCCTGGTGGAGGCGATCGGCAAGGGCAAGCCGTCGGCGCTGGGTGCGGCGTCGGGTGCGGTGGCCGGGCTGGTCGGCATCACCCCGGCCTGTGGCACCGTCGGGCCGCTTGGCGCGATCGTGATCGGCTTCGTCGCCGGCGTGGTCTGCGTGTGGGGCGTGACCGGTCTCAAGCGCCTGCTGAAGGTGGACGACACTGCCGACGTGTTCGGTGTGCATGGTGTCGGCGGCATCGTCGGCGCGATCCTCACCGGCGTTTTCAGTGCACAGTCGTTGGGCGGTACCAAGGCCGATCTGGATATCGCCCATCAGGTGTGGGTGCAGGTGGTCAGCGTCGGCTTGACCGTACTGTGGTCGGCGGTGGTGACCGCGGTCATCCTGCTGGTGGTCAAGCTCGTGGTCGGCCTGCGCGTGACCGAGGAAGCAGAGCGCACTGGCCTGGATGTGACTTCGCACGGCGAGTCTGCCTACGAGGCCTGAGGTAGCGGCGTACTGACGTGGTGGGTGCCGACCGTTGGTCGGCACCCTGGTATGCATCATCAAGCGCAATCACGCACAATCAGGCCATGCACCCGATCCGCACCACTGTGATGCTCTCGGCCTGCCTGCTGCTGGCCGCCTGCGCTTCCACGCCACGAGAGACGCGCAACCCGCTCGCCACCTGGGTGCCATCACCCAACCAGAACGCGCGCACGCCGGTCATCATCGTCATCCACCACACCGAGCAGAAATCGGTGCAGCAGAGCCTGCATACGTTGCGCACCGCCAACAGCGGTGGGCCGGTCAGTGCGCACTACCTGATCGGCGCCGATGGCCATCGTTACCAGCTGGTGGCCGATGAGCGCCGCGCCTGGCACGCTGGCGCCGGGCGCTGGGGCACCATCACCGATCTCAACTCGGCTTCGATCGGTATCGAGCTCGACAACGATGGCCGCAGCCCGTTCAGTGCAGCGCAGATCGAATCGCTGATCGTGCTGCTGCGCGATCTCACCACGCGCCTGAACATTCCGCCGCGCCAGGTGATCGGCCATGCCGATCTGGCGCCGACGCGCAAGCAGGATCCCAGCCGCTTCTTCCCATGGCAGCAGTTGGCCGAGGCCGGCTTCGGCGTGTGGCCGCGCGCGGCCGACGGCGCGGCACCGGAAGGCTTCGACGCGTGGAATGCGCTGGCCCGCTTCGGTTATCCGCTCGACAACCGCGACGCCACCGTCGCCGCCTTCCACCGCCGGTTCCGTGGCCGCGACGACCTGCCGAAGACGCTGGATGCCGAGGACGCCCGTATCCTGCATTCGTTGCTGCTACAGATGCCGTGACCCCGCGCATGAACGCTTGACCCCGCGCTGGGTTGCCGCCCAGCGGCCGGCACTCCACCATGGCGGCATGATCGATTCCGCTACCTTCTTCAAGCGCAAGCACTGGACCCTGTTGGCAGCGGCGGTGCTCGCCGGTTGCGCCACCACCGCTCCCCGCACGGGCTCCGAAGCGCCGACGCCGACCTCGCCGCCGGCGGCCACCTACGCCAAGGTCGACTGGAAAGCCCTGCCAGCGGTCTCGGACAGCGATTTGCAGGCCGGCTTCGTGGCTTGGCGCAGCAGTTGCGCCCGCCTGAAAAACGACGCTGCCTGGGCCAAACCCTGCGCCACTGCCGTCGCAGTATCAGACAAGGACCCGGCCGCGATCCGCCAGTTCCTGCAGCGCGACCTCGATGCCTACGCGCTGCGTGCCGGCGGCCACCAGGCCGACGGGCTGATTACCGGCTACTACGAGCCGATCTACCCCGGCAGCCTCACCCGCACCGACAAAGCGACGGTGCCGGTCTACGGCACGCCGGATGATCTGGTGGTGGTGCAACTGGACAGCCTCTACCCGGAACTGAAGGGCAAGCGCCTGCGCGGTCGCGTCGAAGGCAAGGTGCTCAAGCCCTATGACGACGCCGGCACCATCGCGGCCAAGGGCGCCAAGGCGCCGGTGCTGGCCTGGCTGACCGACCCGATGGACCTGCAGCTGCTGCAGATCCAGGGGTCTGGCCGCGTGCGCCTGGCCGATGGCAAGCAGGTGCGGCTGGCCTATGCGGAACAGAACGGCCACCCGTACCGCGCGATCGGTCGCTGGCTGGTGGACCAGGGCCAGCTGAAGAAGGAAGACGTCACCATGGACGCGATCCGCGCCTGGGCACGGGCCAACCCCGCGCGCGTACCGGAACTGCTGCGCAGTAACCCCAGCTACGTGTTCTTCGTGCGCACCCCGGACAGCCCGGAGGGGCCACGAGGTTCACTCAACGTGCCGCTCACCGCGGGCTACAGCGTGGCGGTGGATCGCACCGTGGTGCCACTGGGCAGCCTGCTGTGGCTGTCCACCACGCGCCCGGACGGCACCCCGGTGGTGCGCCCGGTGGCTGCGCAGGACACCGGCGGCGCCATCGCCGGCGAAGTGCGCGCCGACCTGTACTGGGGCAGCGGCGATGCCGCCGGCAAGCTGGCTGGCGACATGAAGCAGAAGGGCAACATCTGGATGCTGTGGCCGAAGGGCGTGCCCCTGCCCAACTGAACCGGCAAGGGTCGGATCCCTTCCAAAGGAAAGGGCTCTGACCCCGGATGCCTGATAATGGCGCCATTCCGTACTTTCCGGCCGCGCCTGCGGCCAGGGCTCCTGCAATGACCTACGCAAAGCACACCGCAAGATCCGGCGCGAAATCTGCCGCAAAGAAGTACTACAAGCACTGGGCCGAATCGGGCCTGGGCAAGGGCAACGTGCTGATGGAAGCGCGTGGCGAGAAGATCGTGCGGCAGGTGGAAATCTACGGGACCAAGATGGTCTGGGCCGACGAGCATGCCCACAGCGACGACCGCTTCCTGCTGGCCGACCAGCCAGTGTCGTTCCTGGATTTCGACGAGGACGACGAAATTTCCGCGCGTGAATTCGAAGCCGCCTGGAAGAAGGCACGGGAAGCCACCGGCTACCCGGTGTAGTCCCCCTCGCCACCCGTCTTTGTAGAGTCGAGCCACGCTCGACTGCCGTTTGCCAGCAGCAGTCGAGCGTGGCTCGACTCTACAACGGCTACATGTGAAATGTTATATAATTACATTTTATCGTAGCCGCCCCTTCCCATGAAGACTCCCACCCTGGTGGCCGCCCTCGCCGCCGCACCGTTTGCTCCTGAAGCCTTCGCACAGTCGGCCGACGCCGCGCTCACTCTCGGCAAGGTGCAGGTGCACCAGCACGGCGAAGGCCAGCTCAGTGCGCATCAGGTACTGACCTCGGTGGACGTCCTGGGTGCAGACCAGATCGAAAACCGCAACGTCTCGCACAGCTGGGAACTGCTCGGGCAGATGCCCGGCATCCAGCTCACCGAAACCCGGCAGGGCGCCGAATCGGGCAAGGTCAGCTTCCGCGCCTTCAACGGTGAGGGCTACCTCAATGCCATCAAGACGCTGATCGATGGCATCCCCAGCAACGTCAACAGCGGCAACCAGCGCTTCATCGACATGCTGTTCCCGCTGGACATCAGCTACATCGAAGTGGTGCGCGGTACCAACGACCCGCGCTACGGCCTCCACAACATCGGCGGCAACGTGAACTTCGGTACGCGCCAGGGTGGCAGCTACACCGATGCGCGCCTGGCCTACGGCAGCTATAACACCCGCGATGCGCAGCTGGCAGTCGGCCGTGAAGCCAATGGCTTCGCGCAGAACTATTTCGTCGGCACCCAGGCCAGCGACGGCTACCGCGACCACGACACCTCGAAGAAATATTCGCTGGGCGGCAAGTGGTTCTACGGCTCGCTGGACGACGGCCTGCGCGTGGGCCTGACCGCCCGTGCGTACCACCACGAAGCCGACGAACCCGGCTTCATGACCGCCGACGAGCTGCGCACGCACCGCCGTGGCAGCGACCTGCGCAACGGCAACGATGGTGATGACCGCGACATGCGCCAGCTTGCCGCGCACCTGGACATGAAACTGTCCGACGCACTCACCCTTGGCACGCGGCTGTACTACAACCGCTACGAAGACGACCGCCGCGTGACCTTCAGCAACCTGCCCACCGGCAACCTGCCGCGCCAGCGCCGCGTGTGGGACGAGCGGCAGCATGGCCTGCTCAGCACGCTCACCTGGCAGGCCAGCCCCACGCTCACCGTCGAAGGTGGCCTGAACTACGAGCAGCAGGACAACGGCTACCTCCGCGAGCGCTACGCCTACGCCGAACCCACTGATTTCAGCCAGCCGCCAGCGCGGGTGCAGAACAATGATCGCCACAGCTTCGACAACTGGGGCGCCTACGTGCAGGCCGTCTACCAGCCCGTCCAGGCCTGGAAGATCGTGCCGGCCTATCGTATCGATCGCTTCAGTGGCAGTACCCACCTGATGAACGGCGTCAACGGCCGCCTGCAGGACTACGGCAGCATCGGCCAGCCCAAGCTGAGCGTCATCCACAGCCTGGGCCAGACCACCCATGTCTACGCGAACTGGGGCCGCACCTTCCAGGTGCTGACCGGCTCCACCGCACCGGCCTACCTCACCCCGGGGCAGGCGCCCCTGCAGCCGTCCACCAACACCGGCATGGAGCTGGGCCTGAAATTCCAGCCGTTTGCCGGCAGCCAGGCACGCCTGGCGGTGTGGCAGCAGGACGCGGAAAACGAGGTGTCCAACATGCCGGCCACCGGCACCACGGTCACCCTGGGCAAGACCCGCCGGCGCGGGGTGGATGCGCAGTTGAGCCTGCAGCTGGGCGACGACTGGACGGTATGGGCGTCGCACGCCTACCAGGAAGCGAAGATCACCCGCGACGACCGCGATGCCAGCATTTCCCTGCAGGGCCGGGAAGTGGCCGCCACCCCGCGCCACATCAGCAACCTGGGCGTGGACTACCGCGCCACGGATGCGCTGCGGCTGGGCCTGCAGGCGCGTACACAGGGCGATTACTACCTGGAAGAGCGCAACGTGGCCGGCAAGTTCGGAGGCTTCGCCGTGCTCGACCTCAGCGCGGCCTACCAATTCACCCCGCGTTTCAGCGTGGACCTGCAGCTGAAGAACGTGACCGGCCGCGAGTACGCCTACGCCTGGTACGACAGCTTCTTCTGGGACAGCGCACGCCCGATGTTCTCGCCGGCCCCGGGCCGCAGCGTGTTCGTCGGCCTCAACATGAAGCTGTAACCGGCCACGCATGTGGTCGTGGTCGAGCTTGCTCGACCTGCGGCAGGGGTCAGAGCCCTTTCCAGGCGGAAAGGGATCCGACCCCGGACCCCGCAGCGCATGCGGTCAGATCCCTTTCCGCGAGGAAAGGCTCCGACCCCGAACCCCGCGTTTTGCACTACATTGGTGCAATGTCCGACCCCTCTCCCCCGCCGTCCCTCGATGCCCTGGGCACGCCGCTGGCCTGGGCCGGGGCCGATGGCCGCATCATCGGCTGCAATCCGGCCTTCGGGCGCTGGCTGGGCGTCAGCGGGCGCCGCCTGCTGGGCCAGCCATTGGCCGCACTGGAAGTGCAGGGTGAGGCACTGGCCCATTTCCTTGCCCGCGATGAGCGCGACAGCCTGCGCCTGAACCGGCTGGCGCTGGCGGTGCCCGGCGAAGCGCCGCGCTTCGCCGAGGGCTGGATGAGTCGCCGCGACGATGGTGGCTGGCTGCTGGAGGCGCATCCGGTCGATGAATTCCCCGGGCTGGACCCGACCCAGGCCCTGCCCAGCGCGCTCAGCGCGGCGCTGAAGGGCTTGGCCCACGAGCTGCGCAACCCGCTGGCCGGGTTGAAGGGTGCGGCCCAGCTGCTGGCCCGCCGCGCGGCCCAGCGCGAGGCCAGCGAACGCGAGCTGATCGAGCTGATCGGCTCGGAGATCGAGCGCCTCAACGGCCTGCTCGACCAGCTGCTGTCGCCGGCCCCGGCCGCACCGCACGCCGAACTGAACATCCATGCCGCGCTCGAGCGCGTGCTGCGCCTGGCCGAGAACGAGGCCGGCTGGGCGGTACGCCTGCAGCGTGACTACGACCCCAGCATTCCCGAATTCCATGGCGATGCCGACCGCCTCACCCAGGCGGTGTGGAACCTGGTGCGCAACGCGATCCAGGCCGGTGCCGGCGGCATCACCCTGCGCACCCGCGTGGAGCATGGCGTGCGCATCGCTGAGCAGCTGCACACGCTGGCGTTGCGCCTGGAGATCGCCGACGACGGCCGTGGCGTGCCGGAGGAACTGGCCGAACACCTGTTCCTGCCCTTGGTGAGTGGCCGCGCCGAAGGCACCGGGCTGGGCCTGGCGCTGGCCCAGCAGGTGGCGCGCGAGCATCGCGGCACGCTCACCTACCGCTCGCGCCCGGGCCATACCGTGTTCACCCTGCTGTTGCCGATCGGCAACGGCGCCGCCCCGGCCGAGGAGGCCCCGCGCGATGTCTGAGTTCCCCACCACCGCGCAGCGCATCTGGGTGGTCGATGACGATCGTGCCGTGCGCTTCGTGCTGTGCACCGCGCTGCGCGAGGCGGGCTACCAGGTTGTCGATTTCGACAGCGCTGAGGCTGCCCTGCAGGCCCTGGGCGAAGGCGCGCCGCCGGCGCTGCTGTTCACCGATGTGCGCATGCCCGGCGACGATGGCCTGGTGCTGCTGGACAAGCTCAAGGCCGCGTTGCCGCAGCTGCCGGTGGTCGTGATGTCGGCCTATACCGATGTGGCCAGCACGGCCGGTGCGTTCCGCGGCGGCGCGCATGAATTCCTGTCCAAGCCGTTCGACCTGGACGATGCGGTGGCATTGGCGCAGCGGGTACTGCCGGCGGTGGCGCCCGCGCTGGCCGCTCCCAGCCCCGCCACCGAAACGCCCAGCGACCAGCCGCCGCAACTGGTGGGTGATACGCCGCCGATGCGCGCGCTGTTCCGCGCCATTGGTCGCCTGGCGCAGGCACCGCTGGCGGTGCTGATTACCGGCGAGACCGGCACCGGCAAGGAGCTGGTGGCCAATGCGTTGCATCGCGAATCGCCGCGCGCGCAGGGTCCGTTCGTCGCGCTCAATACCGCTGCAATCCCATCCGAGCTGCTGGAAAGCGAGTTGTTCGGCCACGAGGCCGGTGCCTTCACCGGTGCGCAGCGCCGCCATATCGGCCGCTTCGAGCAGGCCAACGGTGGCACGCTGTTCCTTGACGAGATCGGCGACATGCCGCTGCCGTTGCAGACCCGGTTGCTGCGCGTGCTGGCGCAGGGCGAGTTCTTCCGCGTCGGTGGCCGCGAACTGATCCGTGTCGATGTGCGCGTGGTGGCCGCCACCCACCAGGACCTGGAAGGGCTGGTCGCGCAGGGGAAGTTCCGTGCCGACCTTCTGCATCGCCTGGACGTGGTGCGCCTGCAGCTGCCGCCGCTGCGCGAGCGCCGCGAGGACATCGCACAGCTGGCCAGCACCTTCCTGGCCGCCGCCGCACGCAGGCTGGACACGCCACCGAAGCGCCTCACCGCCGCGGCGCTGCAGGCGCTGCGCGAACACGACTGGCCCGGCAACGTGCGCGAACTGGAAAACGTGTGCTGGCGGATGGCCGCGCTGGCCGCCGCTGACACCATCGGCGTGGCCGACGTCGATACCGCGCTGAACCGTACGCGGGGCCGTCGCGGCAGCATCAGCGGTGCCGATCCAGGCCAGTGGGAAGTGCTGCTGGCCGAATGGGCGCGCCGCCAGCTGGCCGAAGGTGTGGAAGGGCTGCATGCGCAGGTGCGCGAGCGGGTCGACCACGCGCTGCTGGAAGCGGCGCTTCAGATTACCCATGGCCGCCGCGCCGAAGCCGCTGCCCGCCTGGGCCTGGGCCGCAATACCCTTACCCGCAAGCTGGGCGCCGGGCGCCGCCGCGGGGGCCATTGAACGGTCCCTGCACGCGATCCTCGCGCCCGCTTGCCGAACCGTTGATCGTTCATGGACGATGCAATGCTTAGTGTCACCTGCAAGGAGTCTTCGATGCGTCTGTCCTTTGCCATCCTGCCGTTGTCCGCCGCCGTGCTGCTGTCTGCCTGTGGCAGTGCGCCGAAGAAGGCCGAACCCACGCCGCCACCGCCGACCGTGGTCAGTGCTGCGAAGCAGGGCGAGGCCAATCTCGCGCCGGCCTCGGCCAGCATCGTCAGTGGCCGCATCGCACTGATGGTGGAGCCTGGTGGCATCCACATCACCGGCCTGGTCGGTGGCCTGCAGCCGATGCAGCAGGCGGGCTTCCACATCCATGAGCGCGGCGACTGCAGTGCAGTGGATGCCAGCAGTGCCGGCAATCACTTCAATCCCGGTGGTGCTGCGCATGGCCGCGCCGGTACCGGCAAGCACCACCTGGGCGACATGGACAATCTGCGTGCCGATGCCCAGGGCCGCGCCAACGTCGATATCCACCTCAAGGGGGTTACCCTTGGCGGAGGCGCCGCCACCGATATCGCCGGACGCGCACTGGTCGTGCATGCCAACGCCGACGACTATCGCAGCCAGCCCGCCGGCAATGCCGGCGTCCGCATCGCCTGTGGCGTGATCCGGGTGGTCCGCTGATCACTGCAGGCATCATCGAGGGAGAGATTCCAATGCGTCTGATCCACACTTCGCTGTTTGCGGCCATCGCCGCGCTGGGCCTGGCGGCCTGCAACCAGCAGCCCGCCGCGCCACAGACTGAAACCCCGCCGGCCGCGCCGGCCGACGGCGCCACCACCGAACCGGCTGCAACGCCGGCCCCGGCGGCTGCACCGCCTGCCGATGCTACGGCCAGCGCCGAGCTGGCACCGACCCAGGGCAACGAGACCAAGGGCAGCGTCACCTTCAAGGTGGTTGATGGCAAGGTCCACGTGACCGGCCAGATCACCGGCCTGAAGCCGGGCAGCGAGCACGGCTTCCACATCCACGAGAAGGGCGACTGCAGCGCGCCGGACGGCATGAGCGCCGGCGGTCACTTCAACCCGGGCAAGCAGGATCATGGCAACGTCGCCACCGATCCGCACCACGGCGGCGACATGCCCAACATCAAGGCCGACGACAAGGGCGTGGCCACCATCGACGGCCCGGTGTCGAGCAACGTCAACATCGGCAAGGGTGATGATTTCGACATCATCGGCCGCGGCCTGATCGTTCACGCCGATGCGGACGACTACAAGACCCAGCCGACCGGCAACGCCGGCGCGCGCCTGGCCTGTGCGGTGATCCAGAAGGCCCCGTAAGAAACAAAGAACGCCGGCGCAAGCCGGCGTTTTTCTTGCATCCCTTCCTGTAGAGCCGAGCCCGCGCCCGGCTGCTCTTCCGGCGGCCTGAGCCGAGCATGGGCTCGGCGCTACAGCAATACGCACGGCGGTCGCGCCCCGGCGAAACGCAATTGCACGGTAGCGCCGGGCCATGCCCGGCGGTGCGGATCCGCAGATCAGCGCGACAGCAGCTCGCGCGCGTCCTGCCCGGCCTCGCAGTGCACGAACAGTACCGGCACGCCATGTGCTTCCAGCACCGCAGCCATCTGTCGCTGGCGCATCAGGAACTGCTCGTAGATGCCCTTCAGGCGATCGCAGTCGTTCTTGCTGTGGCTGTAGTGCGCGCACCAACCGGCCGGGTCGAACAGCGCCATGCGTGCTTCGCCATGCGTATAGCGCAGCAGCGGCTCGGGCGCGGCATTGAGCCACTCGTCCTCGCCCGGCGCCATGATCGCGGTCTCGATCAGCGGCCACAGTGCGGCCAGGCCCTGGTTGTCGTACTGCATCGACATCATCGCGGCCAGGTCGTTCACAGTGAAATAGCGCGCGTGCTCGATGCGCGCACCGAAGGTGTTCTGCGCCATCAGCGCGGTGTCGGCATGCGCCATGCCGTTGGCCAGCAAGGTTTCTTCCAGCGCATCGGCGACCGCGTTGGTGGTGGCCACATCGCTGCCGGTCAGCAGGAACGGCACCACGCGCAGGCCACCGCCCACCAGCGTGGCATCGGCCTGGAACGGCAGTGGCACGTCACCCTCGGCATCGGTACCGAAGGCCAGCAGGCGCGGGCCCTGGTTGCGGCCCGGGGCACGCATCTGCAGCTCTTCCAGGCGGCGATGGATCGGCCAGCCCGGGCGCAGCACTTCGGCCGGGTCGAAATGCGCGGCGGCGAACACCAGGTCCAGCTCGGCGACCTGCGGCACCAGCTTGGCCAGGTCACGGCCGACGCGTTCGGCCAGTTCACCGGCCTGTTCGGCGCTGAGTACCGCCTGGCGGGGGATTTCACCGCCGGCCAGTTCCAGGGCCAGCACGCCAAGGGCATTCATCGCGGGGTCGGGTTTGCTCATGGTTCCACGGTTGGCCCATCACAGGGCGGCAGCTACACTTGGCTCCATTATGCCTGCTCCGCCGTGCAGGCCATGTTGCAGACACCCTCATCCATGCCAGGTATCTCCATGCCCAACGCTCGTCCCGTCGCCATCCTCGGTGGCGTCCGCATTCCGTTCTGCCGCCAGAACACCGCGTATTCGGATGTTGGCAACCTCGGCATGTCGGTCCGTACGCTGGGCGCGCTGGTCGAACGGTTCGGCCTGCACGGCCAGCAGCTGGGTGAAGTGGCGATGGGTGCGGTGATCAAGCACTCCAGCGACTGGAACCTGGGCCGTGAAGCCACGCTGTCGTCCGGCCTGTCGCCGCTGACCCCGGGCATCACCCTGCAGCGCGCCTGTGGCACCTCGCTGGACAGCATCATCACTGTCGCCAACAAGATCGCGCTGGGCCAGATTGAATCGGGCATCGGCGGTGGTTCGGACACCACCTCCGACGTGCCGATCGTCTACGGCAAGAAACTGCGTGCGCGCCTGCTGGCGGCCAACCGCGCCAAGAGCACCGGCGACAAGATCCGTGCGCTCACCTCCGGTTTCAAGTTCTCCGAGCTCAAGCCCGAGTTCCCGGGCGTGGCCGAGCCGCGCACCGGCAAGAGCATGGGCGACCACTGCGAGGACATGGCGAAGGAGTGGAACATCTCGCGCGACTCGCAGGATGAGTGGGCGGTGTCGTCGCACAAGAAGCTGGCTGCCGCCTACGAGCGTGGCTTTTTCAACGACCTGATCGCACCGTTCCGTGGCGTCGAGCGCGACAACATCCTGCGCCCAGATACCTCGCTGGAAAAGCTGGCGACGCTGAAGCCGGCGTTCGACAAGGTTTCCGGGCGTGGTACGCTCACCGCCGCCAATTCCACCCCGTTGACCGACGGTGCCGCTGCGGTACTGCTGGCCAGCGAAGAGTGGGCACGCGCGCATGGCCATGAGCCGCAGGCCTACCTGCGTGATGCGCATGTCTCTGCGGTGGACTTCGTGCATGGCGAGGGCCTGCTGATGGCACCGACCGTGGCCGTGCCGGAGATGCTCAAGCGCAACGGCCTGACCCTGCAGGACTTCGACATCTACGAGATCCACGAAGCCTTCGCCGCGCAGGTGCTGTGCACCCTGCGTGCGTGGGAGAGCGAGGATTACTGCCGCAACCGCCTGGGCCTGGACGCGCCGCTGGGCCGCATCGACCCGGACAAGATCAACCTGCTGGGCTCGTCGCTGGCCACCGGCCACCCGTTCGCCGCTACCGGCGCACGCGTGATCGCCACGGCAGCCAAGCAGCTGGCCGAACGCGGCGGTGGCCGCGCACTGGTGTCGATCTGCACCGCCGGCGGCATGGGCGTGGTGGCGATCGTCGAACGCTGATCGCTGCGACCGAGCGCCAACCAAGGTTGGCGACTACCGGGTTCTACATATGAAAACGCCGCCCAATGGGCGGCGTTCTTTTTTGCACCGGTGGGTGCCGACCGTTGGTCGGCACGCTTCACGGCAACCGCGGATTACCGAACTCGTCGCGCTCTTCGTTGGCGTCATACACTGGCGGCTGCACCGCGATCGGCTGCTCCTCCACCGTGGCGCGCAGCGGCGCTTCGCTGCCACGCACCAGTTCCACGCTGTCCTCGCCGCGCTGCAGGCGCAGCGCATTGGCCAGGCACTGCGCGGCCAGCGCGTGTTCGCCACGTTGCGCGAACACTTCACCCAGCGCTTCCCACGCCGGTGCACCGGCGCCCGCGGCAATGGCCTCGTGCAGGAACGCATCGGCGGCATCCCATTGCTGCTGGCCCAGGGCCACGCGGCCCTGGGCCAGGCGCAGGGCGGCCGAGCCGTCATGCACGTTGCGCCAGCGCGCCAGATTGGCCTGGCGGGTGGCCAGGCGCTCGGCCGGCAGGCGGCCATACAGCGCCACCAGTTCGTCGTCCCAGCGATGGTCCAGGGCCTGTTCCAGCGCCAGCAGCGCCGGCTCGTCCCAGTTCAGGGCCACCGCGCGGCTGGCATACGCGCCGACCACGTCCGGGGTGGGGCGCAGCGCCTTCGGCGTGGCTTCCCACTGCGCGGCCAGCGCGTTGACGTCGGCCGCTTCCAGCAGCGCCTGTGCGGCCAGGCGTGCTTCCAGTTCGCTGTTCGCGTCGGCCGGCAGCACCTTGCTCTGGCGCAGTGCACCCAGCTGGCCATACGCCTCGTGGGCGCGGCCGGCCTGTGCCAGTGCTTCGGTGCGCAGCCACAGGCCGCGCGGCGGCAGCGGCTGGATCGCCGCTACGTCCAGCGCATTGATCGCATCGACCGGCAGATCGCGCGCCAGCAGCTGTTCGGCGCGCAGCAGCGCCTGCAGGGTGGCGTCGCTTTCACCCAGGCGCTGCAGCAGCGCCTCTCCGGCGGGGCCGTCGGCCCGTGCCTGCGCGCTCCGCACGGCGGTGGCCAGTGCGACCGCGCTCACTTCCGGGTCTTTGGCGGCGCCGTCCAGCAGCTTCTCCGCACGCTGCCACTGGCCATGCTCGTAGGCCTGCAGGCCGTCGATCAGGCGCACCCGGCCCTGCTTGCGGCGGTAGCGGCCCCAGGCACGGAACGGTGCAGCGATCAGGCTCCACAGCAGCCACAGCACCAGCACCGTGATCACCGCCAGCAGCGCTACCTTCGGCAGGTTGCTGTGATAGTCGTAGCCGCCGTAGCGCAGGGTCACTTCGCCGAAGCGGTTCAGGTCATCGGCGCCGAGCCATTGCGCGGCGACCACGCCGATGGCCACGGCCAGCAACAGCACGACCAGGGATTGCAGGGGTTTCATGCGGGCTTACCTCCGGTCGGTCTGGGTGCGCAGTTGTTGCAGGGTGCTGCCAAGGACAGCGTCGTTGGCCTGCAGCGGCAGTTCGCGCAAGGCCTTCAGTTCAGCACGTTGCGCGCGCAGGGCCGGTGAATCCGGCCAGCGCCGCTGTGCCCACTGCTCCACGCGGTCCAATGCGGTGTTGCGGCCCGCGCGGTCGCCGCGCTCGATCGCGGCGCGCGCCAAGGTCAGTTCCAGCTGCAGCGCATCGTCGGCGTTGCGCTTTTCGGCGGCAGTCAGTGGGCCGTTCTGGCGGCTCGGGGTGATGTCCACGAACGGTGCCAGCGTGGCCTGCCACCAGGGCTTGGCGGTGCTGCTGCCGGTCGTACCGGTGATCTGCGAGGGCAGGCCCTGCAGCGCCCGGGCCACAGCATCCAGGCGCTGCAGCGACTGCACGCGCGGGCCGCTGCCGAGCGCATCCAGTGCCTCGCGCTCCTGCACCAGCGCCTGGCGCAGGTTCAGGCCGTCGGCGTCGGGCAGATCGGCCAGCGCGGTGGCGGCCTGTGCATACAGGCGGCGTGCGCCGTCCACGTCGTCGGCGTAGTTCAGGCGCTGAGCAGCCTGGGTCAGCAACAGCTCGGCCTCATCGCGCTGCACCGCCTGGCGGCCCTGGTTGGCACTGTCGGCCAGCTTGGCCACGTTCTCTTCCAGCAGCGCGCTGCGCTGTGAGAGTCCCAGCATCTCGTCGCGCAGCACGCGGTTGGTGGTCGCCGCATCCTGCAGGCGCTGGCTGGTCGCGCGCTGGTCACGGCGCAGCGCATCCAGCGTGGCCTCCAGGCCCTTCAGCTGTACGGCCGTGGTCTGTGCCTGCGCCTGATGTTCGCGCTGTTGCTGCTGCCAGACGTACCAGCCGGCATAACCGCCCGCGCCGAGCACGACCACGGCGGCCAGCGGCAGCAGCCAGCGCACGGGTCGATGGGGTGGAGGTGCGGGCGGAGTATCGTTCATCGGGCTTCCTTGTCGGCAACGTCGCCGGTCGGGGTGCCGGCAGGCTGCGTTGTGCACAGCATCACCGTTGCCGACGACAGCGGCAAGCGTGATCCACGTCCCTGTTCAGGTCGCTGCCGGGACGGTGAGCGTGGCGTGTGCAGCCGCCACCAGCTGCGCAGCGGTGGGGCCGGCGCTGCGTGTGATGCGCTGCAGGCCGAGCGCCTGCGCCTGTTCGCCGAGGCGGTCACTGGCAACCACCACGCGGGCAGACGCCCGCAGGCGCTGCTGCCCGGCCGGCGAAAGCTGTTGCCAGAAATGCTGCAGCGCTTCGCCACTGCTCACGGCCAGTACCCACGGCTGTGCTGAATGCGCCAATCGCGCCAGCGTTCGCGGGGGCAGTCGCAGCAGGCGACGCTGGTAGACGTCGGCACGTTCGATCGTGGCGCCCGCCGCCTGCAGCTGCGCGGCAATCAGGCCACGCCCGCCGGGCGCGGTCACCAGTCCGATGCGCAGGCCCTGTACGTCGGCCAGCACCGGCATCGCCAGCAGCCCCTCGCTGTCCATCCGCTGCGGCGCGTGCACCTCGGTGATGCCGTGTGCCCGCAATGCGCGCGCAGTGCCTTCGCCCACGGTCAGCCACGGGCTGCGCTGCACGTCGGCCAGCGGCAGCAGGGACGCGGCTGCGGCAACGGCGGCCGGGCTGGTGAACACCACCCGATCGCAGTTCAGCGCGCGTTGCAGCTGGCGCACCACAGCCGTGCCATGCAGGCGCTGCAGGCGCCAGGGCGCCAGGGCCAGGACATTCCCGCCCAGCCCGGCAACGGCGCGGCGCAGCGCCACGTTCTGGCCCCGCGGGCGCAGCGAGATCAGGGTCCAGCGTGGGCCGGAACGGGTGGCGCCAGTGGGTATCGTATGGTCGACCATTGCCTGCATTATGCGGGCCCTTCGTTGTCGTGGTTGCTGCTCCGATGTCCGTTGATGCCCTGACTTCCTCGTTGGCCGCCCTGCAGGACGTGCTGGACTGCATGCCGGCGGTCCGCGCCATGCAGATCCAGCTCGACGGCTATGCCGATGGCGTGCTGCGCATCACCGCGCCGCTGGCGGCCAACGTCAACGACAAGGGCAACGCCTTCGGCGGCAGCCTGGCCTCGGTGCTGACCCTGTCCGGCTGGGCCCTGGTCAGCCTGCGCCTGCGCCTGGCCGGCCACGATGCCGAGGTCTATGTGGCCGACAGCAACCTGCGCTATCTGGCGCCGGTCTATGAGGACCTGCATGCCCACGCCGAAGCGGCCGAAGCCACCGGCTGGGACGCCTTCCTGAATACCTTCCGGCAGCGCCGCAAGGCCCGCATCAGCATCATCGCCACCCAGCCCGGTGCCGATGGCAGGCCTGCCGCCGAGTTCAGCGGTCGCTTTGTTGCCTTCGCCAAAGGGTAGGATGGCAGGCTGACGTTCTGGGGAAACCACCGATGCGCCGCCTCATCCAGTTCCTGATGTATTCCCTGCTGCTGGCCAGTGCCGTGGCCTCGGCCGACGACCTCAGCCGCAAGCAGCGCAAGCTGCTGGAAGAGACCCAGATCGCCTACGGGGCGACCATCCGCTGGGGCAGCATGGACGATGCCATCGGCTACCTCGACCCCAAGCTGCGCAAGGAAAAGCCGCCGACCGAGTTCGAGCTCAACCGTTACGCGCAGCTGCGCGTGTCGTCCTATCGCGAGCGCAGCAGCGCCTCGCTGGACGGTGGTCTGGTCGAGCGCCGGGTCGAAATCGGGGTGATCAACCAGAACACCCAGGCCGAGCGCACCGTGGTCGTGGTCGAGCGCTGGCGCTGGGACCCGGAGGCCAAGCGCTGGTGGCAGACCGCCGGCCTGCCGGACCTGTGGAAGGGGCAGTGACGGGCCGCGTCCGGCTTGTGCGACAATCGGCGCCCGCTTAATCGACCCGTGACCTGAGTGAATTACGAAGAGTTGCTGGCCTTTGCAGGCCGAAACCCGATGCTGTCCGCGGCCCTGGTCGGCCTGACCGTGGCCATCATCGTCACCGAGATCCGCCGCCTGTTCCGGGGCTTCAAGGGCATCAAGCCCGCCGAACTGACCCAGCTGATCAACGCGGGCGGCACGGTGGTGGTCGACCTGTCGGCCAGCGGTGACTTCGAGAAGGGCCACATTGCCGGCAGCCGCAATGCCCAGGCCAGTGCCTTCGGCCCGGAAAACAAGCTGGTGGCCAATGCCAAGCAGTCGCCGGTGGTGCTGGTGTGCCGCAGCGGCAACGCCTCGGAAACCGCCGCCAAGGCGCTGAAGAAGGCCGGCTTCGAAAAGGTCTACGTGCTCGACGGCGGCATTCCTGCCTGGCAGCAGGCCGAACTGCCGCTGGTCAAGGGCCGCAACTGATTGTCGCAGGTGGCGGATCCGGCCTTGTATGGGCCGGGTCCCGCCCCCATCGCAGTAATTCGACCATCGTTTTCATTGCATTCACCTGGAGTTACTGGAAATGTCCGAAGAGATCACCAACGGCGCCGCTGCGCCGGTCGATGCCGCTACCGGCCCCGCTTTCACCGTCGAGAAGATCTACGTCAAGGACGTCTCCTTCGAGTCGCCGAACGCGCCGACCATCTTCAATGACCAGGTGCAGCCGGAGCTGCAGCTGAACCTGAACCAGCAGGTGCAGCGCCTGGGTGAGAACGCCTTCGAAGTCGTGCTGGCCGTGACCCTGACCTGCCAGGCCGGTGAGCGCACCGCCTACGTGGCCGAAGTGAAGCAGGCCGGCGTGTTCGGCCTGGTCGGCCTGGACCCGCAGTCGATCGACGTGCTGCTCGGCACCCAGTGCCCGAACATCCTGTTCCCCTACGTGCGCCAGCTGATCAGCGATCTGATCCAGGCCGGCGGCTTCCCGCCGTTCTTCCTGCAGCCGATCAACTTCGAAGGCCTGTACGCAGAAACCCTGCGCCAGCGCCAGGAGCAGGGCGACGCACCGTCGCTGGCTGACTCCGAGCCGGCCGGCAACGCCTGATTCCTGCCGCGACGTCACGGATGAGCACTCCCGCTGACAAGATCGCCGTGCTCGGCGCCGGTTCCTGGGGAACCGCGCTGGCCAGCCTGCTCGCACGGCACGGTCACCCGACCGTGCTGTGGGGGCGCGATGCTGCCGTGGTCGAGGCCATCGACCAGCGCCACGAGAACCCGCGTTACCTGCCGGGCATCCCGCTGCCGGACAGCCTGCGTGCCACCACCGACTTGGCGTCGGCGGTGCAGGGCGCGGCCTGGATCCTGGTGGTGACGCCGTCGCACGCGTTTGGCGAGACCGTGCGTGCGCTGGCGCCGCTGCGACCGCCCGGTGCCGGCGTGGCCTGGGCCACCAAGGGCTTCGAACCCGGTTCGGGCCGTTTCCTGCATGAAGTGGCGCGCGAAGTGCTGGGTGAGGATGTGCCGCTGGCCGTCGTCACCGGGCCGTCGTTCGCCAAGGAAGTCACCCAGGGCCTGCCGACCGCGATCACCGTGCACGGCGACGTACCCGAGTTCGCGCAGACGGTGGCCGAGGCGATGCATGGCCCGGCGTTCCGCGCCTACACCGGCGACGACATGGTCGGTGCCGAGCTGGGCGGCGCGATGAAGAACGTGCTGGCCGTGGCCACCGGCGTGGCCGATGGCATGCAGCTGGGCCTCAACGCCCGTGCCGGCCTGATCACCCGTGGTCTGAACGAAATGCTGCGCCTGGCCGCTGCGATCGGCGCCAAGCCGGAAACGCTGATGGGCCTGGCCGGCCTGGGCGATCTGGTGCTGACCTGCACCGGCGACCTGTCGCGCAACCGCCGCCTGGGCCTGGCCCTGGGCCGCGGCCAGACGCTGCAGGATGCGGTGCGCGAGATCGGCCAGGTGGTCGAGTCGGTGCAGACTGCCGACGAAGTGATGCGACAGGCGCGCCGTCATGGCATCGACCTGCCGATCTCCGACGGTGTGCGTGCCGTGCTGCATGGCGAGCAGACCCCGGAAGAAGGCTTGCGCGCACTGCTGGCGCGGGAACAGAAACCGGAGTATCCGGACACGCTGTTCAAGTGAATCGAAAAACCCCGGCCAGGTGCCGGGGTTTTTTCTTGTGCGCCTCATCCACGCATGGCGTGGATCCAGGACGGAACCCGCTTCTGGTAGCGGCCAACCTTGGTTGGCGCCCAGTAGCGCCGGGCCATGCCCTGCGGAATCCCTCACCGCGCGCGCGGTGGCGTGTTGCCGTTGTCCATGTCCGAGAAGATCAGCCACGGCCCGTCACCCACGCGCTTCAGCGTCAGTGTGAACTTGCCGGTATCGCCCACGTTGTTGCCGTAGCTGTACGCACCGATGATGTAACCCGTGTTCCCTTCCACCGCATACGCCAAGGCACGCAGCCGCAACGGACTGCCGCCCTGTCCGGCATATGCAGCCTCGATCGCAGTGCGCCCGCGCACGGGTGGCTGGTTGCTCTGCAGCACAAAGCCATCCTCGGCGAAGAGCGCAGCCAGTGCCCTGGCATCACCCCCGCGCCACGCCTGCTCGTAGTCGCGCAGTACACGGTCCAGCGGTGCGGGCAGCGCGATATCGGGAAGCGGCTGTGCGGGCTCCGCGCCTTCTGCATCGTGGACATTTGCCGGCGATGCCATCAGCAGGGCACTGCAGAAGATCATGGCGAGTGGTGTACGGCGCATGCGTCCGGCTCCAGGCGATGACGGGAAGCTGCGAACGCATCCTGGCGCGGTGCTGGTTAGAATCACGCGGCCGCCGATTCGGTGGATGCAGCGCAGATCAGACAAGGACACGCGATGAAGATGCGAATCACAGGGATGGCGATGATGGCCGCGCTGCTGGCAGCCTGCGGACAGGTACCGGAGAAGACTGGCGAGGCCGCGCCTGCTGCGGCGCCAGCACCAACCACCGAAGCTCCGGCCGCCACGGCCACGGTGGTCGAGAAGGAACCGTCCATCGAAGACAGCGTGGACCCCGCGGTGTGGGACAGCGAGGGCGAACCGGAAGACCCGGGCGCCGGCGGCGAACTGACCTGCGCGGACAATCCGCTGGCGACCCACTTCTTCACCCTGGTCGGCGGCAGTACCGTGGACGACTGCGGCCGCAAGGACCCGAAGGTGCTGGCCGCGTTCGATGCGCTGATGAAGGACACGCAGGACGCCGAATCCACTGACAAGGATATGCCGTCGCTGCGCAAGCGCCTGTTGAGCGGACCCAGCGGCCCTGGCGAGCTGGTAGTGCTGCAGGGCGAGCCGTGGTGGTTCTACACCGCCTGCCAGGCCCACGACTGCCCCGGCACCGCGTTGGCGATGCTGTACTCACCCACGCAGGCGAAGATGGTCGGCCGTCTTACCGCGCGCTGCCGTGTGTGGTGGCTGGGCGAGCCGACGGCGGAACAGCGTGAGCAGATCGAACAGCGCCAGCCACTGCAGGATGCCGCGTTGAAGGAAGACAGCGCGCTCTGCGAGTGATGTGGCGCCGGCGTCACCCGTCCGGCTGCATGCGCGCGCTGGCCTGTGCGTTCATCGTCAGGCACGCCATGATCAGCCCTTCCATCACCCGGTCGCCCACGTACTCGGCCTCCGTGCCGTTCTGGCGCACGCGCTCGGCCGCCAGCAGCAGCTCCAACGTCACGCGTTGGCCGGCCAGTGCACAGTCCGCATCGCCCAGCGCCATGCAACGGCCCGGCATCTGGTGACGCTCCGGCCAGGGTTGGCCATCGGCGGCCGCGCCTTTGCCGATGCGGTGAAGCGTGGCGATGAAGGCGTTCGGGTCGGTCGCAGCCGCGTGCTCTGAGGGCTCACCGCCAGTGGCGGACGAGCGATGCGGATGCAGGCGGGGGAAGTCCGGTGAGGTCATGGCAGTGCTCCGTGCAGGACAGACGGTAGCCGCCACGCAAAGGTGGCGGGCGGAGACGTGGCTCGAAAACCGGGAGATCACGAACAAGACCGGCAGGCGCAAGGCCTCCACGCTCCGCCCGCCATAGCCGGCAGACGGAATGCCAGCCTGCGCCACGCGGGGTGATGCCGGCTGGCAAGCGCAAACAACGTTCGTGATCTAACGGATTTTCGAGGCCCGGCCACCGATTTTCCGGTGGCCCGCCATCTGTACCGCTGTCGCTGCGCAACGCCAATCAGACGAGTTGCAAACAGCGTTTGATCGAAGACGCTTTCAGCATTCTTGCATGCTGCTAAGCCGTCGCTGACGCAGGTGCCGCAACGTCCGTAGCAGCATGGGGAATATGCGACATGGTTCGAACTTGATGACAGGGATATGGGTACCCCACCAAGCCGATGACGACAGTGCGGAGCGAAGAACGTAGATCGAACTCGCCCCACTCTGGTTGTCAGCGCTCTTCGGGTCCTTCGTACCAAGCCTGAGTACGGTTCACGATCCGCACCACGGACAGCATGACCGGCACCTCGATCAGCACGCCCACCACCGTCGCCAGCGCAGCACCCGAATGCACGCCGAACAGTCCCACCGCAGTCGCCACCGCCAGTTCGAAGAAGTTGCTGGCGCCAATCAGCGCTGACGGGCCGGCCACGCAATGCGCCACGCCCAGACGGCGGTTCAGAAGGTAGGCCAGGCCCGAAGTGAAATAGACCTGGATCAGGATCGGCACCGCAATCAGCGCGATCACCAGCGGTTGCTTCACGATCTGCTGGCCCTGGAACCCGAACAGCAGCACCAGCGTCAGCAGCAGCGCGGACAGGGACAGCGGGCCCAGCCGTCGAAGCGCGCCCTGCAGGCCCGCCTCGCCGCTGCGCGAAAGGATCCAGTGCCGCAGCACGGCGGCCACCAGCACCGGCACCACAATGTAGAGACCCACCGACAACAGCAGCGTGTCCCACGGCACGGTGATCGCCGACAGGCCCAGCAGCAGTGCAACCACCGGCGCGTAGGCAACCACCATGATCGCGTCGTTCAAGGCCACCTGGCTCAGGGTGAAGTTGGCATCACCGCGGCACAGGTTGCTCCACACGAACACCATGGCGGTGCAGGGCGCGGCCGCCAGCAGGATCAAACCGGCGATGTAGCTGTCGATCTGTGCTGCGGGCAGCCAGTCCGCGAAGGCATGGCGCAGGAACAGCCAGCCCAGCAGCGCCATCGAGAACGGCTTCACGGCCCAGTTGATGAACAGCGTCACGCCGATGCCCTTCCAGTGCTGCTGCAACTGGCGCATCGCAGTGAAGTCGACCTTCAGCAGCATCGGGATGATCATCAGCCAGATCAGCACCGCAACCGGCAGGTTGACTTTGGCCACTTCGGCGGAGGCCAGCACCGCGAAGGCATCGGGCAGGACGTGGCCCAGCAGCGTGCCCATCGCAATGCACAGCACAACCCACAGCGTCAGGTGTCGCTCGAACAGACTCATGGCAGTGGCACCGTCACTGCGCGCCGTCGGTCGGCAGCAGCTGGCCGATCCGGTCCAGCGCGTGCTGCAGCGCTTCGCGTTCAGACCACACCGATTCGGGCAGTGCGAGCAGCGCACGCAGGCGCGTTTTCACGATGGCATGGGCCAGTGCGAAGGCTGCGGCCTTGTCGGCATCGCTGCCTGCCACGGCGGCCGG
Source organism: Stenotrophomonas sp. DDT-1 (assembly GCF_001580555.1). Taxonomy (NCBI): domain Bacteria; kingdom Pseudomonadati; phylum Pseudomonadota; class Gammaproteobacteria; order Lysobacterales; family Lysobacteraceae; genus Stenotrophomonas; species Stenotrophomonas sp. DDT-1. The sequence goes on along the minus strand of NZ_LEKR01000018.1, from coordinate 36,093 downwards.
ATCAGGCAGGCCCCAGTGGCTGCGGATGAAGTCACCGAACACCACAGGGCAGGCTTCGGCAGCGGCCGCGTCACACACGGTGATCACCAGATCCATCGGGGCTGCATCCACGAACTCATCCCACGACTTGCTGCGCAGCCCTTCAACGGGCATTCCTTCGGCCTGCAGCTGGGCGAGCGCGAAGGGATTGATCTGGCCAGTGGGCTGGCTGCCCGCACTGAATGCGCTGAAGTGATCGCCGCCCCAGGCGCGCAGGGTGGCTTCAGCCAGCACGCTGCGCGCGCTGTTGCCGGTGCAGAGGAACAAGACATTGCGGGTCATGTGGCTTCCGTGGTCAGTGAGTGGCTTGGACATGCACAGCGCGCTGGCCGGGCAGAGACTAGTGAACTCGGCAGAGCTGCGGATCGCCTCCGCTATCTGCGCGCGATCGCATCCGGCATAGCCGTGCCGCGCGAACCACGGGCCTGCCGACGTTGTCAGCAGCACCAGTTCCCTGACCTGCATGCGGCGGGCCATGTCCTCGGCCGCTGACAGCAACGCGCGCCCAAGGCCGGTATTGCGTCGGTCATCGGACACCACCAGGGAGCGAAGCAGGGCCGACGCGCCGAAGATCTGCAATCCAACGGCACCCACGGGAATGCCGTCGAGGTCTGCGACGAGAAACGCCACCTCGCTGCTTTCCAGATCGGCCACGGGCAACTGCGCCTGCTGCAGAAGGTCACGGATGGAGCACAGGTCGTCGCGCGTGCCTGCACGAATCACCGGATCGGGTTTCATCTCAGCACCTGCATGCCGGTTCGGTGACCGCGCACCGCTCATCCGGGGAGCCCGCGCAGCAGTTGTGCGTCAGGTACTGGATCAAGCCGTTCATCGCATCGAAGTTGGCGCGGTAGCAGACGTGGCGGCCTTGGCTTTCGCTCTCCACCAGCCCGGCCTGCACCAGCTCCTTCAGGTGGAAGCTGAGCGTGGCGGGAGGCACCTGCAGGGCCGTGGCGATGTCGCCCGCCATGCGCCCTGCCGGGCCCGCCTCCACCAGCAGCCGGAAGGCAGCCAGGCGGGTGACATGGCCGAGGGCGGTCAGGGCAGCGATTGCATTCGACGTTTCCATATTTCTAGAATAATCGAATGAATAAGCCAATCACAAGTCTGGACCTGCCCAACCTGGCGGAATCGTCATTGCCCCAGCCCAATCATCACCAGCTCGCCGCGGCAGATCTGGGGCCGCCACGCATTCTCCTGCTCTACGGCTCGCTGCGGCCCCAGTCGTTCAGCCGCAAGCTGGCGCTGGAAGCCGAGCGGCTGCTGCGCCACCTGGGGTGCGATACCCGGGTGTTCGATCCGCATGCGCTGCCGATGCTGGACAGCGTGGACAGGAATCACCCCGAAGTGCAGCGACTGCGCGAATGGTCACAGTGGTCGGAAGGGCAGGTCTGGGTCAGCCCCGAGCGGCATGGCACGGTCACCGGCGTGTTCAAGAACCAGATCGACTGGTTGCCGCTGGAAGATGGCAGCGTGCGGCCCACGCAGGGCAGGACGCTGGCGGTGATGCAGGTGAGCGGCGGCTCGCAGTCGTTCAACACCGTCAACACGTTGCGCGTGCTCGGCCGCTGGATGCGCATGCTCACCATCCCCAACCAGTCGTCGGTGGCCAAGGCCTGGCAGGAATTCGATGACGACGGCCGGATGAAACCCTCGCCGTACTACGACCGGGTGGTGGACGTGATGGAGGAACTGGTGAAGTTCACGCTGCTGACGCGGGGCCGGTCGGACTACCTGGTGGACCGCTACAGCGAGCGGAAGGGCGACGCGCACGCCGCGGCATTGGCGCGGGCTGCAGGGGCTACGGCTTCCTGATCCTCATGGGTGCCGATGTGAGGCACGCTCACCCGAGCAGCCTCTTCACCCTTGAAGCTGCAAGGCGGATGATCACCACATAGGCAAGCAACATGCCGGTACCGATGCCCATTACTTCGATTTCCCAGTTGCGGCGGTAGGGAGAAGGGCCCATGAAGGCCCACGCCAGAAGCACCGCCGCAATCAGCAAGGCGCTGCGGTTGGCCTTCGAAATGAGTTCATCTTCTGTCGCGCACCCCATGTTCGGATCCCAGGAACCGAGCAGCCATCCAAGGCCACGCAGGTACTCACGTCCCACGAAGAACAGGAAGACGAATACGCCACCCATCGTGCTCAGCAAAAACTGGAAGAGTGGGTCCACCGGCGGCCTCATGGACGAGGCAGACATTGCCTCGCAGGATCGTCGCAGGATGCCAGCGCGCCGCGCCTCGGGGGGCACCAGGTCTCATAGGCAGGCGGCTTTCCACGAGCAGACCGTGCATCGCGGCCGCCCCGGCGGCCGGGCAAGGCCCAGGCATGTGCCCACAACGCCCAGGGCGGACGCACAAACGCACTACTCGCCAGCGTGCTGTGCGGTCTTCTTTTCGTCGCCATCTGCGGCGGCACGGCTCTGCGCGAATTCCGGGAACGTCTTCGCGATCGAATCCTTGTCCGGCAGGATGTAGAACACGCCGCCCTTCTCGAACGTGGAGTGCACGATCTGCTCGTAAAACGCGGGTGAGACGTTGATGCAGCCGTGGGTGACGCGGTTGTCGTCCGGCGTCGGCGTCGCCAGTCGTTCGGCACGCTTTTCCTTCGGGCTGCCCGGCGGCAGTGGATGCATCGACACGGCGGAATCGTAGTCCACCCACAGCACACGCCCGGCATCGTCGGAGGGGCCATAGGCACCAATGAAGCGGCCCGCCGGCGTGGTGCGGTCGTGGCCGGGAATCGCGCTCAGGGCGAGCTTGGCGACGCCGGGTGCAGAATGATCGCCGATGGCCGAACCGAACAGCGCCGGCGCGGCGCCGCGCAGCTTGCCGTCGCCGCCGAAGACCAGAACCTGCGCGGCCGCCTTGTCCATGATCGCGAACGGATAGCCCTGGTTGTCCTTGCTGGCGACCACCCAGCCGGCCAGCGCGATCACTGTTTCGGAGACGCTCTGGTCGGGCGGAAGTTCATCAACGGCGGCCGCCGGTGGTGCGGGTGCGTCCTTGTCCCTGGCGTTGGCTACGCCGCTGCATGCAACGGCCAGTGCCATGGCCAGAGCGGCATGGAGGGCGCGGCGTGCAGGCGAGGAGGAGGTACGAATGGGAAGGCTCCTGGCAATGCAATTCTGGTGGAAGGAGGCCAGTGGCCGGCGAGGGCCACTGGTTCCCGATACAGAGGTGGATCAATTCAAACGGTGAGGGAGCGATCAGCCGCGCGGCTTGCGCCCGACGGGTGCCCTTTCAAGCTGCTGCACGCGGCCTTCGATCTGGTCCAGGCGCTGATTGGCCTGCTGTGCCGACTGGTTGGCGGACTCGGCACTCTGTGCAGCGCCCTGCACCTTTACATCGAGCTGATCGAGGCGCGAGTTGATGGTTGCGAACTCGTCCTTGTAGGTGGCACAAGCGCCAAGGCTTACGGTGGCGATGAGCGCCACAGCAAGTGCGCGGGCCGTCTTCATGTGTTGCGGGTTCAGGTTCATTGCACTCCCTCCTTCGTCTGGGGAAGCTGGAATATAGCGGCGTTTGTTCCCCACGCTGACAAGCGCTTTCAGCTGAAGTTGGAAGACGTGGAAGGGTTGTGAAATATGTTCATCAGCAAAGCTTAACGAGTGAGATCAGGCGAGCTGATGTGCACAGAGGCGATGGCCTTGCAGTTGCTTGAATCGCCCAATTCATCAGCCTGAAGACGGCCTCATTCCTGCCCGTTTTCCACTGGCCCACACGCCGGGCGCCATTCACTTGCGGCAAACAGTGCCGGCGCACTTTCCGGACGCACCGCCAGCAGCGTGGCGACGGCACCGGCTTTGTCATCGGCGCGGGCAACGTAGTCAGCGGCAATGCGGTAGCCGATCCAGTAGCCAAGATCGCCGCGGCGCGTTTCGTCGCCGGCGCCGTTGTAGAGCCATTGCGACAGCTCAGTACCCGCGCTGTCCCGGGCGAACTGGCGTTCCAGGGCGCATTCGCGGCCCTGCGTCCAACGACGCAGATGCGCGTTGGCCGGTTGCCCCGAGATCAGTTCGCCCACGTACTCGGCGCCGCCTTCAAGCAACGTCTGATAGAGCAGGGTGGGCTGCGCGACATCGACGCTCGCACCGGGCTGCTGCACGTGCACGTACTCATGGGCGATCAGGTGCACGAAACGGTCGCCCACATCGGGCTGCATCCAGTCGGCGTTGCACAGTGCCTCCAGTCCGATCACCACGCCGTCGGGCGTGGTGACACCCCCGCTGTTGCCCCGACCCACCAGCACGGTGACCGGCGGAAAACGTGCGGAGGGAAGCAGAGTGCCCAACCGATCGAGTGCCTTGGCAACCCGCTCGCGGATCTCCGGCAGCGCCGTCGCACAGGTACGTGCTTTGGCAAACAGCGCAGGTCTGCGCTGGATCGCATCTGCAAGACGATCCATCGAGCCGATACGGCTGTCAGTGAAGCTGCGTAGTGCATCCGTACCCGCATGCAGATAGCCGCGCTGCAGATCGTCGGCATTCGGCTTCCCTCCGCTTGCATCCAGCACGCTGAAGAAGCGCGTGACATCGTCGGTCTGAATCACGATGCGCCCGGAAGGGCGGGTACGCTCGGTTGCGTTGGCTACCTGCAGCATCATCGGCAGGGCGAAGAGCAGCAAAGCCCGCACTGTGCGCCGGGCATGAAGCGGAAACAGCAGTGACGCGACTGATGCGTGCGGCATGAGGAGTTCCCTGAACGCCAGCCTTATTTATACACCAGTCAGTTCAATATTCAGGGTCGATTGGCCCCCCTAACGGATAATTCACACCTGTCGACCGCCTCCTCTCTCTCCCCCTCCCGGGAGGCGGCCGACGAAACCAAAATAATTAAAGGTGTGTCCCGATGAACAAGAATTCGCTGCTCGCCCTGGGTCTTTTGGCTGCCCTGCCGTTCGCTGCATCGGCAACCGACGGCCTGTCGTACAACTACGTTGAAGGCGGCTACGTGAACACCGATGCCAAGGGCGGCGACGCCGATGGCTGGAAGGTGAAGGGTTCGGTGGCGGTGCACCCGAACTTCCACATCTTCGGCGACTACAGCGCGCAGGAGACCGACACGTTCAAGAATGACGTCGACCAGTGGCGCATCGGTGCCGGCTACAACTACGGCATCGCACCGAACACCGACCTGGTCGCCCGCGTCGCGTACCAGAAGTTCGACATGAAGCACGGCCTGGACTTCAACGGCTACTCGACCGAAGTCGGCGTGCGCACCGCGTTCAACCCGTACGTGGAAGGCTACGTGATGGCCGGCTACGAGGACTACACCAAGAAGCACGGCATCAACCCGGACGGCGAGTTCTACGGCCGCGTCGGCGCCACCGCCAAGTTCAACCAGAACTGGGGCCTGAGTGGCGAAGTGAAGCTGGCCAAGGCCGGCGACCGCGAGTGGTTCGTGGGCCCGCGCTTCACCTGGTAACAAACGCCCGTCGTTAGAGCGTGTTGTGCTGGCGTGTGACTCTCTCTCTCTCCCACACGCCAACCGAAGCCCGGCCTCGCGCCGGGCTTCTTCTTTTGTGGGCGTCCGGAGAGTGCAGGGCCGCAGCAGTTCCATGTAGCGCGGGAATGCACGGTGCTGCTCGCAGGACGGAACGAGAACCGCTCCGTTGCCGGTCAGGCGGTTCCGCTATGATCCCGGCACGTCGCCATTGACGATGCACCCGCCTCAAGCCAGCAGGAACTGCCGTGAATTCCCAGCCCGCACCGATCACCGCCCTCAACCACACGCTCGACAACGAGCCGCAGCAGATCACCGCACCGCTTACCCATTCGGCGGCGTTTCTGGTGCTGAAGGTGAAGGATGACGAGGCGTCGATCGCCAAGGCACGCGAGGTGCTGGCGAGCACCGATGACCTGATCAAGAACACCGCCATCCGCGAGATCGAGCGCACCTTCACCTGCAACGTGGCCATCGGCCATCGCGTGTGGCAGCCGCTGGTGGGCTCCACGCCGCCACGCGAGCTGAAGCCGTTCCGCGAGATCAAGGGCGCGACCCACACCGCTGTGGCCACGCCCGGTGACCTGCTGTACCACATCCGCGCACGTACCATGGACCTGATCGTGGCGTTCGAGCGCAACCTGCTGATGGCCTTCGGTGATGCGGTGGAAGCGGTCGATGACGTGGCCGGCTTCCGCTACTTCGATGGCCGCGATCTGCTCGACTTCGTCGACGGCACCGCCAACCCGGAAGGACTATCGCTGCCGGAAGCCACCATTGTTGGCGATGAAGACCCGGAGCATGCCGGCGGCAGCTACGTGGTGGTGCAGAAGTACCTGCACAACCTCGATGCCTGGCGCGCGCAGAAGACCGAGGCGCAGGAGGCGATCATCGGCCGCACCAAGCACGACAACATCGAGCTGGATGATGCGCCGGCCGATGCGCAGAAATCGCACAAGACGCTGTGCACCATCGAAGACGCCGACGGCGAGCACGAAATCCTGCGCGACAACATGCCGTTCGCCAACCCGGGTCGCGGCGAGTACGGCACCTACTTCATCGGCTACACGCGCCGCCTGTGGGTGATCGAGAAGATGCTCGAGCGCATGTTCATCGGCAATCCTGCGCCGCTGCACGACCGCATCCTCGACTTCTCCACCGCCACCACCGGCGTGACCTTCTTCGCGCCCTTGCGCAAGGTGCTGGCCGACCTGGGCGAGTGATCGCGCCGGGCCATCACGGCCCGCCATCTGCCTGTCATCTATGGCGCCGACCATGGCGCGCTGGAGGGGAGCGCAGGAGGCAGGCGATGGTCATGTCAGCAAACAGGACCGGCATCCGCCGCTGGTGGCGGCCACTGGCCGCGTTGTTCGCCGCGCTGGCGCTGGGCAGTTCGGCGGCGTCCGCACACGAAGCCCCTGCGCACTGGATGGCCTACGCCGCCGCCGTGGGTGGCCAGCTGCAGCAGCGCCTGCAGCAGGAACAGGACCCGCAGGCGCAGCGCGTGGTGGAGTGGTTGCGTGCACACCCGGATACACCCACGCCGCTGCCTGTGAGCCTGTGGATTGCGGCGGACGGCCGCATCTCGAAGCTGGAGTTCGACAGCCTGGGTGACGCCCAGGTCGATGCCGACCTGCGCGCGACGTTGCAGGCAGCGCCGTTGCAGGCCGCACCGCCGGCCGACATGCGCCAACCGCTGCGATTGGGTCTGGTGCTTGACCGGTAGATCCACGCCATGCGTGGATGGGCCTACCGGTGACCCTTCAGCCACGCATGGCGTGGCTCTACTGTGGATGGCCAGCGCACAGCCCGGCCATCCGCATCAACGAACCGGCGCCACCTGCGGCTCGCGCGCGGCGGCGCTCCATGCGCGCAGCCCGAACACGGCCAGGCCGAGGAAGAACACGTACAGTGCCGCGGTCACGTGCAGCGACTTGAACAGGTACGCACCCACATAGACCACGTCCACCGCGATCCACACCCACCAGCAGGCCACGTGGCGACGTGCCTGCCACCACTGGCCGACCAGGCTCAGTGCGGTCAGCATCGCGTCCAGCCACGGCAGCGCGGCATCGGTGAAGGTGTGCATGGCCGCACCCAGCGCCACGCCACCGCACAGGCCGATGGACAGGTCGCGCAGCAGCGTGCCGCGCGCCAGTGGCACGATGCGGATGCTGCCCTCATCGGCGGCGTGCTGCCGCCAGTTGAGCCAGCCGTAGACCAGGAAGCCACCGAAGGCGACCTGCAGCAGGGTGTCCGAGTACAGCTTGGCCTCGGCGAACACCAGCCCGTACAGCGCGACCGACAGCAGGCCCACCGGCCATGCCGACAGCCGGCGTCGGGCCATCAGCCAGACGCCGAGGATGCTGCACAGCGCGGCGGTCCACTCGAGCACGACGCCGTTCACAGCGCGAACGTCACCGACAGGCGCGCCTGTCGCGGTGCGCCGGGGAACAGGTAGTAGTCACCGCCGCTGCTGCCGGTGTCACGCCAGTAGAAGCGGTTGAACACGTTGTCCACCGACAGGTTCCAGGTCACGGCACGCTCGTGCAGCCGGTGCTGGAAACGCAGGCCGGCATCGAACACCGAGTAGTCCGGCGCGCGCACGGCGCCGTCGGCGCGTGCCACGTTGGCACCGGCATAGCGCCACCCGCCAGTGACATCCAGGCCCTGCACGAACGGCAGTGCATAGGCCACGTGCACGCTGGCACGCACCTTCGGCACGTTCACCAGCTGATGGCCCTCATAGGCCGGCGTGCCGGTGTCGCGCGCGCGCGCCTGCAGCACGCTGGCGCTGGCCACGATCTGCAATGCATCCGTCAGCTGGCCGTTGGCGGTCAGCTCCAGGCCGGTGTGGGTCTGCGTGCCTTCCTCGACGAAGGTGTAACCCACGTCGCTGTTGTCCGGCTTGGCGTACTGGTACGGCTGCGAGATGCGGAACACGGCTGCGCCCAGCGTCAGCGCCTCGACCGGCACGTACTTCACGCCTACTTCCAGCTGGCGCGACTGCACCGACGGCAGGAAAGTGTCGGCATTGCTGGTCCAGAACGGCGCTTCCTGGCCCAGCGAAATGCCGCGCACGTAACTGGCGTAGGCGTTGAGCTGGTCGGTGGCTTTCCACACCACCGCAGTCTGTGGCAGGAAGCGCGACAGGCGGCTGTGCCGCTGCGGGATGCCGCGCTTGTCGTAGGCGCGCTCGTCCAGGCGCACGAAGCGGCCACCGGCCAGCCACTGCCAGTCGTCACCAAAGCTCATCCGGTCCAGCGCGAAGAACGCGGTCTGGCGACTGTCCAGGCGACGTGCGGACGGGCCCGGCATCTTCGGCGACGGCGCGAACACCGGCACCGGTGCGTCGTGGATGTTGCTGGTGCCGACGTACTCGTTGACGCTCGGGCGCCTGTCCACGGTGCGGCGGAAGTAGTCGGCACCGAGGGTCAGCTGGTGGCCGATGCTGCCGGTCTCGAAGCGGCCACGCAGTTCGGCACGGGCCTGCTGGTTCTGGCGGGTGTCGTCCGGGCTGCGGTAGTCGTAGACGTCATAGTCGCCGTTCGGCGCGAAATAATTGCCCGGCACGCTGCCGTCGGCGCACTGCGTGGCGTAATAGCAGCCGTAGGCGAAGGCGACGTTGTCGTCGATCACCGAGCGGCTGTGGCCCACCGAGACGCGCGACTGCCAAGCGTCATTGAAATCGTAAGTATGCAGCGCGGTGATGTTGGTGCTGGCGATATCCACCGGGCGCTGCCACGGCTGATAGCCGAGCAGATGCTCGCGGTCGACACCACGCGGCAGGTCACGCGCGCCCAGCAGCTGGTAGCCGGACACCGAGCGCTGCGAGCTGGTCTGGTAGCTGGCATCCACTTCCAGCTTGCCGCGCTCGCCGATCAGCCAGTCGGCGGCCAGCGAGTAGAAGTTGCGGCGGCCATCGGCATGCTCGACGTAGGATTTGCTGGAATCCCATGCGGCATTCAGGCGCAGGCCGAAGCGCGGGGTGATCCAGTGGCCGACATCGACGGCGACGTAGCGCGAGCCTTCCGAATCGGTGCCGAGCGTGGCGGTGCGCACTTCGGCCGGGCGCTTGCCGATGTAGTTGATGATGCCGCCCGGCGCCATCACCCCTGCCGCCAGGCCGGCTTCACCCTTGAGGATCTCCACCGACTGCACGTTCTCCAGCGCCAGGCGCTGTTCGCCGGCGATGGACAGGCCGTTGAAGCGGTAGCCGGTGGCGGCGTCCAGGGAGAAGCCGCGGATGGCGATGTTCTGGTAGTAGCCCACCGGCGCATACGCGTCGCCCAGCGAGGCATCGTTGTTGGCCAGCTCGGACAGCGTGCGCACCTGGCGGCGCTCGAGGTAGTCGCGCTCGAGCACGTTCACCGAGGCCGGCGTGTCTTTCCACGAACCGCCACCGAAGGCGTTCACGCGCGAGGTATCGGCCTTCGGTTTGCCGGCCTGCACGCGCACCGCTGCCAGTTCGGTCGGCGAATGCTCGGCGCCGGTGGCAGCCGCATCGGGGGACGCCTCGGCCTCGCTGGCGTGCAGCGGCAGCGCGGCGCAGAGGGCGAGGGAGAGCAGGGTGGGGCGCAGGCAGCGGTTCATTCGATTCGTCTTCGGACAACAAGGGAGACGAAGCGACGGCGCGCAGGTGCACCGGCCCATGACGGGGGTGTGGCTGCGGCTCAAAGCTCCCTACGCCGGTGCAAACCGGATCAGGTTCCAAGGGACTCTCTCAGCCTGGCAGATCCAGGCACCCCCGCTTCAGGTGACCATTTCACTACAAATGGTACGGATTTGCGAGCCGGCGCCCTTCAGGCTGCCGCGTGCAGGGCCTGCAGCAATGCCTGTCCCGGCGCGCTGTGGAACCACGCCGGGTGCCCCAGCATGAAGGGCTGCCACGCCACGTCGGCATTCGCGGTCGAGCCGGTGACACCTTCGAAGTACTCCACTTCGGACAGTGCGAAGTCGAAATGGACCATCGGCAGCAGGTCGGCCAGCAGGTGCACGCGTGCCGCCGACAGCGGCAGCACCTCGCGGTAGCCATCGAGCAACGCCAGCGCGATATCGATGCGCACGGCCTCCATGCCGCGCGCCAGCTCCAGCCACGCCACGGCGTTGCGCTCGATGGCGGTGGCCAGGTCGAACAGTGCGCTGGTGGGCGAGGCCAGGCCGAAATCCAGAACGGTGCTGACCTGCCCGTCGCGCCACAGCAGGTTGGAGACATGCCAGTCGTTGTGCGCCCACAGCCGTGGTTCGTCGCGCAGGCGCTCGGCCAGGCCCGTGTGCCACGGCAGCACGTCGTTCTGCAGCTGCGCTTCCCACGGAATGCGCGCGAGATAGCGGGCCAGGCCGGGGCGCGCGTGCAGTCCTGCCTTGATTGCCGCCACCGGGTCGTCGGCGCGGATCAGGTCGTCGCGCGCCACCAGTAGATGGGTGCTGCGCTGGGGCGCGCGGTAGCCGTCGGCAGCACGGTGCAGCTGGGCCAGCATGCGTCCGGCTTCACGGGCCTGCGCGACGTCGGTCAGCAGCGACCACGACACCGCGTCGCGGTACAGGTCGTCGCCTACGCCGACGTCGTGCAGTTCAAACGTCCATTCGCCGCGTTCGACTGCGGTGTGACCATCGGTCGCTGCAAGCACCTGCACCACCGGCACGCCAGCAGTGGCGAGATGGGCGATGAAGCGGTGCTCTTCCTCCAGGCAGGCCGCGTTGCGCACGCTGTGGTGATGGCGCTTGATGAACACCGCGCCGCGCGTGCCATCGACGATGGCGGCAGCCGACAGCGGTCGCGGGCTGTGCCAGCGCGGTTGGCTGCCGCTGTGCAGCTGCGGATAGCACTGCCGCAACCACGCGATGTCCGCCGCGCTGATCGGTGGCCAGTCGGCAGCGACCTCGTCGTTGTTGAGGCCCTGCACGCGGTGGGAGGAAGACGTCATGCCGCAGCCTGAGAGGGGAAAGTCACATCCAAGGCTGCGCATTCAACGCCATGCGCGCGGCCAACGCAAACGGGCGGGTCATCGACCCGCCCGTCTCTGCCATCGGCAGGGTAACGCCGCCGTGCCGCTTACCAGCCGCGATGGCGACCGCGGTCGTGGTAGTAGCGGTTGTCGTAGTAACGCTCGCGCTGCCAGCGGCGGTCGTCGCCACGGTTGTAGTAGCCGCTGCGGTAGTAGCCACGATCGTAACGGCGGTCGTAGCGATTGTCGTAATAGCGACGGTCGCGGCGGTCGGAGGTGGTCAGATTGCCGATCGCGCCGCCGGCCACGGCACCACCGACGGTGGCGGCAGGATCACCGTTGGAGAGCAGGTTGCCGGCCACGCCACCGACCACGGCGCCGACCAGGGTGCGCTTGTCCTTCCTCGACATCGCGCTGGCATCGCTGACCACGGCGACACCGGCAACCAGTGCCAGAGCCATCGCCAGACCACGGAAGCTGAGTGTGGAAGTACTGAGCATGTTCGTTCTCCTGTGAGGTGCATGCCACGCTGGGCAGGGAGGGCGCGGGGCGCCCCGGCTGCCGTGATGTCCACGCTGGCGTTCCAACATTGCCGGAACATTGCCTGGTGCACCGAGCGGCTTGCGCATTCATCTAGCGGCAGGCGGCATGAAGCAAGGCTGAAAGCGGCTGCGGCCGCTCAGCTGGCGGAAAGGAAAAGGGCCGCGGAGGTGGCCCCTCCCTTCTCTGCCAAGGCGTTGGCATGTCCGACGCCCATCGCTTTCTGGGCCTGCCGCGCCTGCTCCTGCGGGGTCTCCTGCTGCGGCCGCAGCACGTCAGGCGCGCTCTGCACCGCACCGCGGCGAAGCGCCAGGCTCTGCCCGCTGGCGGCCCGCGTCTCTACGGTGACGCGGCTGGCGGCCGGACATGCGCCGGTCGATTCCTTCGACCTCGCATTGTTGCTGGGGCGATTATGTGAATCGCGTCTCAGATCTTGCCGTCACGCAGATAGTCGAACAATTCGGCATCGCCCTTCAGCCCCAGCTTGAGCATCGCATCGCCCTTCTGCCGGCTGATGGTGCTGACGCTCTTGTGCAGCAGCAGCGAAATCTCCTTTACCGTCATGCCGGTGCCGAGCAAGCGCAGCACCTCCACCTCGCGCGGGGACAGCGGCTTGCCGTCGCCCTCGCGCATGCGCCAGCTGCCGGCCGCTTCCACCCGCTCGCGCAGGCTGCGGCTGATGTAGGGCTGGCCGCGGTAGACCGACTGGATGGCCTGTGGCAGTTCGTCCATCGACGAACTCTTGTCGACCAGGCCGAGCACGCCGCTGTCGAGCACCATGCGCAGGATCGCCAGGTTGCTGGAGACGCTGAGCATCAGCACCGGCAGGTCGGGATGGCGGCGGCGGATCATGCCGATCATGGCGAAGCCGTCGGCCTGCGGGCTGCCCGGCATGGAGTAGTCGGTGACCAGCAGGTCACAGGGCTGGCTGGCGAGCAGGGTCATCAGCGCCTGCGCGCTGTCGGCCTCGCCGACCACGCGGCCGACGCCGCTCGACTCGATGACGGCGCGGGTACCGATACGGACCACGGGGTGATCGTCTGCGATGATGATGCGCAAGCTCATGCTCTAGTATGGCCATCGGGCACGCCGGACCGCGACCATCGCAGTCCCTGGCAGGATTCTAGGAGATCGACGCAGATGCGTAGGTGGGCTGTTCGCGGGCTGCTCCTGCTGCTGGCGGTGCTGGCGCTGCCCGTGGCCCAGGCACAGCCGGCCCCTGGCCTGCTGCCGCTCAGCCCGTTGCAGCGCGAATACCTGGTGGCGCATCCGACCATCGTTGTCGGGCAGTATGACAGCGGCTGGCCGCCCTTCGAGTCCCTCCGTGATGGCGAGCAGGTCGGGCTGGGACCGGACTACCTGTCGCATCTTGCTCGCCAGCTCGGTGTGAAGGTCGAGGCGCGCCGCTATCCGGACTGGACATCCGTGCTGGATGCGGCATGTCGTGGCGAGATCGACGTGGTGATGAATGTCGGACTCAGTGCCGACCGCACCCGCTGCATGGTCTATACCGCCGCCTACAGTGAGGCGCCGCTCGCACTGGTGGGCCGGCCCGATGACCTGCGTGCCTCCGACATGCCGGACCTGGATGGGCTGAGGGTGGTGATCGAACAGGACTTCCTGACCGGTCCGCAGGTGCGCGCCCGATTCCCGCGTGCCCGCCAGCTTGTCGCAAATGACACGTTGAGCGCATTGCAGATGGTCAGAGACGACAAAGCGGACGTCTACATCGGCAATGCCTTCGTCGCCACCGAGCTGATTGCCAGCCGGCGCCTGCAGGGCGTGGCGCTGTTGCGGCCGAGCGACCTGCCCCCTGAACGGTTGCACTTCGGCATTCCCAACAGCAAGCAACCCCTGGCCGAAGCCCTGGACCTGGCGCTGGCCGCGACCAGCCAGGCCCAGCGCGATGCCCTCGCACAACGCTGGTTGTCACCGCCGCACTGGTCGGCATCGGCGCAGCTGGCGCTGAGCCAGGCCGAGAAGCGTGTGCTGGAGCAGCCGCTGATGATCGGTTTCGCGCCGAATGCCGCGCCCCTGTCGTTCACCGGCGAGGATGGCCGGCCCAGTGGCCTGGCCAGCGAGTACCTGCAGCGCCTGATGCAGGCCGGCGCCAACCTGAAGGTCGAGAGCAGCCACGACTGGTACGAGGTGCGTGAGAAGGCCCGCCGCGGTGAACTGCAGGCGGTGATGGGCATACCCGTTGATTCGCGCTACCTGGGCCCGGACTGGGTGTTCAGCCAGCCCTTCATCAGCGTGCCGAACGTGATTGTGGTCAGGAGCGATGGCGAGTCGCTGCTGGGCCTGGCCGACCTGCAGGGCAAGCGCGTGCTGCTGTCCGACCCGGAGCGCGTGCGTGGCTATGTGCAACAGCAGGCGCCGCAGGCCCGGATCATTGCTGCGCGGAGCGCCGAGCAGGCGCTGCAGCGCCTGCTCGAGGGTGAAGCCGATGCCTATGTCGGCAACCTTGCCGTGGTCGATCACCTGCTGCGCAGCCGTTTCCCGGGGCGGATGCAGGTCGCGGCTCCGGCCGGTTTCAACGACCAGCTGGCGCTGGCAGTGGATCGCCGCCATGCGGCCCTGGCCACGACCTTCGATCGCCTGCTGCTGCAGATGACCCCACGCAAGCGCGAGGCGCTGCGCAGCGCCTGGCTGGCGGTGGAGTACCGCAGTGGGGTCGACTGGAGCAATCTGCTGCGGTGGGGCGTGCCCGTGCTGATGGTGCTGCTGACCGCACTGCTGGTGCATGGCGTGGGCCATTGGCGGCTGCGCCGTGAGGTGGCAGGACGCCGCCAGCTGGAGCAGCGCCTGGCCGAGGTGACCGACAACCTGCCGGCGGTGGTCTACCAGGCCCGTCGCGATGCCGATGGCACGCTGAGCTTCCCGTTCATCGCCGGCGACCTGCCTGCGTTGTTCGGCATCACCCGGCAGCAGGCCGAACAGGATGCGAGGGTGTTGCTGGAACGCGTCGAGCAGGAGGACCGCGCGCGCATCCTGCATTCCATCGAGCAGGCCGCGCACCAGTTCGCGCCGTTGATCCTGGAGTTCCGCCTGCGCAGCGACGGGGAAGGCGTGCGCTGGGTGCGCAGCCAGGCCCATCCCTACGCCGCCGAAGAAGGCGCGGTGATCTGGAGCGGGTACTGGGTGGATGTAAGCGAAGCCCGGATGCAGGCCGATGCACTGGCGGCGGCGAAGGCGGACGCCGAGCAGGCCGCTGAGGCCAAATCGCGTTTCCTGGCCACGATGAGCCACGAGATCCGTACGCCGATGAGCGGCGTGCTGGGCATGCTGGAGGTGCTGGCGCACTCACCGCTGGACAGCGAGCAGCAGCGCATCCTCGGCGTGATCGAGGATTCGGCGCAGATGCTGCGGCAGATCCTCGACGACATCCTCGATTACTCGCGGCTGGAAGCGGGTGCACTGCGCCTGGAGCCGGTGCCGCAACCGCTGCGGCCCCTGCTGGAAAGCGTGTGCCGGTTGATGTCGGCGCAGGCCAGTGCACGCGGGCTGGAACTGCACGTGCAGATCGACCCTCAGCTGGCGGCAGCGCACGAAGTGGATGGCGTGCGCCTGCGCCAGATCGTGTTCAACCTGCTCAGCAATGCCATCAAGTTCACTGCACGCGGCGAAGTGCGGCTGCAGCTGGAGGTACTGGGCCCGACCGCCGAAGACGGCAGCCAGCCGCTGTGCCTGAGCGTCACCGACACCGGCACCGGGATCGCACCGGAACAGCTGCAGCACCTGTTTGCGCCGTTCACCCAGGCCGGTGCCTACATCCAGCGCGACCATGGTGGTACCGGCCTCGGCCTGAGCATCTGCCAGCGTCTGGTGCAGATGATGGGCGGCGAGCTGGAGTTGCACAGCACGCTGGGCGAGGGCACCCGCGCCGAGGTGCGGCTGGCGCTGGTGGAGGCAGGCAGGGGTGACGTTGAAGCGCTGGTTGCGGAGCAGGAGCAGGCGGCGCTGCTGCCGCCGGCGCTGCGCGAGGCACGCGTGCTGGTGATCGAGGATCACCCGACCAACCAGGCGATGATGGCGTGGCGGCTGCAGCAGCTGGGCGTACCCCATGTGCTGCTGGGCGATGGCCAGCAGGCACTGGACCGCTTGTCATCGGAGGCCTTCGATCTGGTCATTACCGACTGCCGCATGCCGGTACTCGACGGCTTCGGTTTCACCCGCCTGCTGCGCGAGCGCGAGGGCCGTACCGGCCAGCCGCGGCTGACGGTGCTGGCGCTGACCGCCAGCGTGCTGGACGACGATGCGCGCCGCTGCCGCGAGGCCGGCATGGACGAGGTGCTGGCCAAGCCGCTGTCGCTGGCCACGCTGCGCACCGCGCTGCTGCGCTGGCTGCCGCAGGCACAGGGCCAGTCGTTCGATGCGCCCGTGCAGGAGACTGTCGCCGACGACGCTGAAGTGCTGCCTGATCTGGCCACCCTGCAGCAGCGCTATGGCTCGCGCGCCGTGGCCGAGCAGCTGCGCGACAGCCTGCTGCAGGCCAGTGAAAGTGATCTGGCGGCGGTGCAGCGCGCCGTGCGGGCCGGTGACCGCGAGACTGCGGCGCTCCACCTGCATCGCCAGGCGGGCGGTCTGGGGGCGATCGGGGCAAGCGCACTGGCCGGGCAGGCCAACGCGCTGGTCGAGCGCCTGCAGGATGCGACCGAGGCCGATCCGGCACCGGTGTTCGCCGCTGTAACGGCGTTCGTGGAGCGCCTGCAGCACCAGCTGCAGCGACTGGGTCACTGAGACGACTGCTGTTGCAGGTAGGCGATCACCAGTGCGCGGCGTTCGGCGCTGGGAAAGGCGTTGTACATGCGCGTGCCGGGCACCACGTGGGTGGGCGACTGCAGGAACGCGTCCAGGGTCTGCGCGCTCCAGGTGATGTCGGCGCGGCGCATGCCGTCGGAATAGCCGTAATCGGGCAGGCTGCCGGCGCGACGGCCGATCACGCCGTGCAGGTTGGGGCCGAAGCGGTGGATGCCGCCAGGCTGTACGGTGTGGCAGCCGGCGCACAGTTCGAACGCGCGCTGCATGGCCTGCTGCCGGGCCTGTTCAGGCGTGGCCGGCGCCGCAGGCGTGCGCTGGCAGGCCGTGGCAAGCAGGGCCACGGCAACGGTGGTGAGCAGGCGGGAGGCACGCATGGGCGGGCAGGATAGCGGTGCGGTGGAGCGGCCGGGCTGCGACACGTGGTCGCAGCCCGGGGCGATCACATGCCCGAGTAGTTCGGGCCGCCGCCGCCCTGCGGGGTCACCCAGACGATGTTCTGGGTCGGGTCTTTGATGTCGCAGGTCTTGCAGTGCACGCAGTTCTGCGCGTTGATCTGCAGGCGCGCGTTGTCGGCGTCGCCGACGAACTCGTACACGCCGGCCGGGCAGTAACGGGCTTCGGGACCGGCGTACTCGGCCAGGTTCACCTTCACCGGAATGCTCGGATCCTTCAGCGTGAGGTGGCTGGGCTGGTTCTCGTCGTGGTTGGTGCTGCTCAGGAACACCGAGCTGAGACGATCGAAGGTCAGCACGCCATCGGGCTTGGGGTAGGCGATGCGGGTGTGCTGCGACGCCGGCTCCAGGCAGGCGTGGTCAGGCTGGGTGCGGTGCAGGGTCCACGGCGGGTTGCGCACGCCCAGCTTCGGCAGCAGCCACTGCTCCACGCCGGTCATCAGCGTGGCAACGGTCTGGCCCTTCTTGAACCACTGCTTGAAGTTCTTGGCCTGCTGCAGTTCGGTGAACAGCCAGCTGGCTTCGAACGCCTTCGGGTAGGCGCTCAGTTCATCGTGCTGGCGATCGGCGGCCAGCGCGTCGAACGCGGCGTCGGCGCACAGCATGCCGGTCTTGATCGCGGCATGGCTGCCCTTGATGCGGCTGGCGTTGAGGTAGCCGGCCTCGCAGCCGACCAGCGCGCCCCCGGGAAACACCGTCTTCGGCAGCGACAGCAGGCCGCCGGCGGTGATCGCACGGGCGCCGTAACCGATGCGGGTGCCGCCCTCCAGGTGCTTGCGGATGGAGGGATGGGTCTTGAAACGCTGGAACTCCTCGAACGGGCTCAGCCACGGGTTCCTGTAGTCCAGGCCGACCACATAGCCGATGGCGACCTTGCCGCCGTCGGCGTGGTACAGGAACGCACCGCCGTAGGTGTCGCTGTCCAGCGGCCAGCCAGCCGCATGCACCACCAGGCCCGGCTCGTGCCGGGCCGGGTCGATCTGCCACAGCTCCTTGATGCCGATGCCGTAGGCCTGCGGGTCCTTGCCTTCGTCCAGTTTGTAGCGGGCGATCAGCTGGCGGCCGAGGTGGCCGCGCGCACCTTCGGCGAAGATCGTGTACTTGGCGTGCAGCGCCATCCCCCGTTCGAAGGCCGGACCGATGCTGCCGTCCTTCTCGATGCCCATGTCGCCGGTGGCCACGCCGATGACCTCGCCGTTGTCGCCGTACAGCACTTCTGCAGCGGCGAAGCCAGGGAAGATCGCAACCTCCAGCGCCTCGGCCTGCTGCGCCAGCCAGCGGGTCACTTCGCCCAGGCTGATGATGTAGTTGCCTTCGTTGTGGAAGCACTCCGGCAGCAGCGCATTGGGGGTGCTGCGCGCGCCGGTCTCGCTGAGGAACAGGAATTCGTCGCGGGTGACCTTCTGCTTCAGCGGTGCGCCGCGCTCGGCCCAGTCCGGGAACAGTTCGGTCAGCGCGCGCGGATCCATCACCGCGCCGGACAGCACGTGCGCGCCCGGTTCGGAGCCCTTCTCCAGCACGCACACCGACAGCTCGCGGCCGGCTTCGATCGCGCGCTGGCGCAGGCGGATCGCGGTGGCCAGGCCGGCGGGGCCGGCACCGACGATCACCACGTCGAACTCCATTACTTCACGCGGGGGCAGGGCGTTGGCTTCAGCGCTCATCGATTGCATGACTCGTGGGTAGGGCCGGCATCGGGGCCACCGGCGGTGCCTGGGAATCGCGCGTGCGGCCACGGCGAAACGGTTGTTTGAATGTGTCAGGGTACCGGGCCGCGCGTGATCGAGCTAGATCGGCCATGTTCACGTCATGATTGCTGCATTGCAGCGTAGCGGTGCATCTCTGGTGGGTGCCGACCTTGGTCGGCACGCTCTGCCCGGATGACCGACAATGGCCGGGTCCTGACTGCGTGTGAGTGCCATGGCTTTGCATCCGTACGATCTGTTCGATGTCCGTTCCCTGCTCAACGAGGAAGAGCGCGCGGTGCAGGAGAGCGTCGCCCGCTTCACCAACGAGCGCGTGCTGCCGATCATCGGCGATGCTTTCGATCAGGCCCGCTTCCCCGACGAACTGGTGCCGGAGATCGCCTCGTTGGGCCTGCTGGGCGCGACCCTGCCGACCGAGTACGGCGGCGGTGGCCTCGGCGCGGTCAGCTATGGCCTGATCTGCCAGGAGCTGGAGCGCGGCGATTCGGGCCTGCGCAGCTTCGTTTCGGTGCAGAGCTCGCTGTGCATGTATCCCATCTACGCGTACGGCAGCGAGGAACAGCGCCAGCAGTGGCTGCCGGCGATGGCACGCGGCGAACTGATCGGCTGCTTCGGCCTGACCGAGGCGCACGGTGGTTCCGACCCGGCCAGCATGAAGACCCGCGCGGTGCGCGACGGCAGCGACTGGCGCATCAGTGGCAGCAAGATGTGGATCACCAGCGGCCCGGTGGCCGACCTGGCCATCGTCTGGGCACAGACCGAAGACGGCATCCAGGGCTTCGTGCTGGAAAAGGGCATGGCCGGCTTCACCACCCAGGAGATCAAGCACAAGATGAGCCTGCGCGCGTCGCTGACCGGTGCGCTGTTCTTCGATGACGTGCGCGTGCCCGACAGCCATCGCCTGCCGAATGTGAAGGGCCTGAAGGGGCCGCTGGGCTGCCTGACCCAGGCCCGTTACGGCATCAGCTGGGGGCCGATCGGTGCGGCGATTGCCTGCCTGGATGAAGCGCTGGGCTATGCCAAGGAGCGTGTGCTGTTTGGTCGTCCGCTGGCGGCCACGCAGAGCGCGCAGATCAAGCTGGCCGAGATGGCTCGCCGCATCACCACCGCGCAGCTGCTGGCCTTGCAGCTGGGCCGCCTGAAGGAAGCCGGCCAGCTGCAGCCGCAGCAGGTCAGCCTGGCCAAGTGGAACAACTGCCGCATGGCGATTGACATCGCCCGCGAGTGTCGCGATCTGCTCGGTGGGGCTGGGATCACCACCGAGCACGTGGCGATCCGTCATGCGCTGAACCTGGAATCGGTGATCACCTACGAGGGCACCGAGACCGTGCACCAGCTGGTGATCGGCCGCGAGCTGACCGGCATCAACGCGTTCTGAGTGCATCGGTAGTGCCGGCCGCTGGCCGGCATTGCCAGGTAGGGTGGGCGGCAAGGGACGTCTATCCGGAGATGCAAACTGAATGAAGAACAATTCCGCTGTAAGACTGCTGTGCCTCCCGCTGCTGTTCCAAGCCTCCGTGCTGCAGATGGCGTGGGCAGGCAACAGGGTTGATGCGGCATGGGCAGGCAGCTATTCGCAGGCGAGTGATCTGTGTACCGAACCGGGCAGCGGACGCAGTTGCCGCGATGGGTTCAGGGACAGGCTGTCGATTGTCGAAGAATCACTCGGCTATAGGGTTGAGCTGCACAGTACCCAGTCGATGCAGCACGTCTGCTCCTTCGTGCTGCATATGAAGCCAGAAGGCGGAAAACTGATTCATCAGTCCGAACTAGGCACAGTGGCTATCGAGAAACATGCAGGTGCGCTGAGAGTCTCATCCGGCGGGATCGACCCGACGGTAGCGGGCTTGGGCATGTGCGGTGCGCATGCCGATATTGATGGTCTGGAGTTTTCTTCTGTCGGCAATCGCACGCGCCCCGGGCAACGCAAGGGCGCCCACTCCTGATTGATCCAGGCGGAACGCATCCACGCATGGCGTGGATCTACCGCGCGGCTGTCGGGTCCGCCTTGAAGCGGGCCGAGGAGCGCAGGGTACCGGTGCGCAGCACCGGCTCGCCGATGGCGGCGCGTTTCTTTGGTTACTTTCTTTGCGCGAGCAAAGAAAGTAACACACGTGAGCTACGCGCCACCGGCAAACCCATGCTGCCGCCACGCCTCGTACATCACCACCGCAACGGTGTTGGAAAGATTGAGGCTGCGGTTGTCCGGCCGCATCGGCAGGCGCAGGCGGCGGCCATCCGGCAGTGCATCGAGCACGTCCTGCGGCAGGCCACGGCTTTCCGGGCCGAACAGGAACGCATCGCCCTCTTCAAAGGCCACGCTGTCGTAGCGCACGCTGGCGCGGGTACTGAGTGCGAACAACCGATTCGGTGCGATCCGCGCCAGCGCGGTGTCCAGGTCGGGGTGCACCTGCAGGCGCGAGTACTCGTGGTAGTCCAGGCCGGCGCGCTTGAGCTGCTTGTCTTCCAGTGCGAAACCGAGCGGCTCGACCAGGTGCAGCTGCGCGCCGGTGTTGGCGCAGAGCCGGATCACATTGCCCGTGTTGGGCGGGATTTCCGGTTGGAACAGGATCACGTGGAACTGGGGCGCGGCATTCATCGGCGCAGTGTACCTGCGACGACCGCCGCCTTTACGGCGCACGCCCTGCGCGGGGCAGGGCGGCACCGGTTACGGGCGCAGCAGGACCTGGGCGGTTTCGGTGGCCAGGGCCTGCAGGTCGGCAGCGCTCGGACGCACCTGCAGGGCTGGCAGGTTGACGATGACCGAGTTGGCGACGTTGCTGGCAGCGGCAGCCAGGGTGGCGGCGTAGCGCTGGGCTTCCAGTTCGGCGGCCAGGGCGACGCGCTGTTCCAGGCTCGGGCGCACTTCCACCGAGGCCAGGGTGGTGATCGGCATCGCGGCGGCGACCGGAGCGGCGACGTAGTCGCTGCGCTCAGCCAGCTGGTCGGCGCTGGGGCGCACTTCCACGGTGGCCAGGGTCGGGATGCCGCTGGCCTGTTCCCAGGCCTGCTGGGCCAGCTGGTCGGCGGCCGGGCGGACCTGCACGGTGGACAGCGTCTTGATGGATTCGGAGGCCTGCACCGACGAAACAACCGCGGTGCCGGCGATCAGGGCGATGGCGATGGCAATGGTCTTGGCGTTCATGACGGGGCCTGTTTAGTGTTGGTGAGCAGTGGTGTGGTAGTAAGGTAGTACACCAATTCTGGGCATGCAAGAGAAATTTTCTATTTCCTTCATTTGTTCAGTCTTCAGTCAGCTTTTGTCTGAAGCCCTTCCTGGCGCAGGAAGTACCAAGCAATCCGCGTGCCAACTTTTAGTTGTTGATTTGCAAGGCTTTTATGTGGTCCCGAAAGTGTCCGGTGGGCGGACACCTGTCCATTCGATAAGCCGCGGACACTGTCCTGACGCCTTCAGCCGGCGTCTGTGACGTTTCAAGAGCGCCCGTGGGCATCGGACTGGATGGCCATCTGGGCAAACACCCCCAGTGACTGGCGACCGATTCCGGCCGCCGCGCGCGCAGGCTAGGATCGGGGTTCACCTTCGTGACCAAGGATCCGGATATGTCTCTCGCCCTTCGCCCGCGCGCTGCACTGCTGGCCGTCGCCCTCAGCACCGCCCTGGGCACGCTCGCGCCCACCCATGCGCTCGCCGCCAAGCCGGCGGCACCGGCCAAGGTCGATATCCCGTACGAGCAGTTCACCCTGCCCAACGGCCTGCGCGTGATCGTGCATACCGATCGCAAGGCGCCGATCGTTGCGGTCAACGTCTGGTACCACGTGGGCAGCAAGGACGAGCCGGCTGGCCGTACCGGCTTCGCGCACCTGTTCGAACATCTGATGTTCCAGGGCAGCGAAAACCACGACGGCGAATTCTTCGAACCGTTCAAGCAGGTGGGTGCCACCAACCAGAACGGCACCACCAACACCGATCGCACCAACTATTTCGAAAACGTGCCGACCACCGCGCTGGACATGGCGCTGTGGATGGAATCGGACCGCATGGGCCATCTGGTCGGTGCGATCGACCAGGCCGCGCTGGACGAGCAGCGTGGCGTGGTGCAGAACGAGAAGCGCCAGGGCGAGAACCAGCCCTACGGCCAGGCCTGGGACCAGCTCAACAAGGCGCTGTACCCGGTGGGCCACCCGTACCACCACGGCGTGATCGGGTCGATGAACGATCTGAACGCGGCGTCGCTGGATGACGTGAAGACCTGGTTCCGTACCTGGTACGGCCCGAACAACGCGGTGCTGGTGCTGGCCGGCGACATCGACCTGGCCACCGCCAAGGAAAAGGTCGCCAAGTACTTCGGCAGCATCCCGGCCGGCCCGACCATGGCGCAGCCGGCGGTGAACGTGGCCAAGCGTAGTGCCGACACGCGCGAGACGATGACCGACAAGGTGCCGCAGGCACGCATCTACCGCGCCTGGAACGTGCCGCAGGTCGGCACCATCGAGGTCGATCAGCTGCAGCTGTTCGCGCAGGTGCTGGGCGGTGCGAAGTCTTCGCGCCTGAGCCAGCGCCTGCAGCACCAGGACAAGCTGGTGGACAGCATCGCGTCGGGCCTGTCGACCTCGCAGTTGGGCTCGAACTTCGTGATCATGGCGACGGTCAAGCAGGGCCAGGACCCGGCCAAGGTCGAGAAGATCATCGACGAGGAACTGGACCGGCTGATCAAGCAGGGCCCGACCGCGGCCGAACTGGAGCGTGCCAAGACCGGTGCCCGCGCCGGCTTCATCCGCGGCATCGAGCGCATCGGTGGCTTCGGCGGCAAGGCCGACGCCCTTGCAGAATGTGCGGTGTTCACCGGCGACCCGGGCTGCTTCCGTACCTCGCTGGCCAACATCGAGAAGGCCAGTGCTGCTGATCTGAGCCGGCTCGGCGCGCAGTGGCTGGACAAGGGCAGCCACACCCTGGTGATCGCACCGGGTGAGCGCGTGGCGCTGAAGGAAGACCCGAGCCAGGCGCCGAAGCCGTTCACTGTGCCGGCGGTGGACCCGAAGTACAGCACCCTGCCCGAGCAGGTCGACCGCAAGGCCGGCGTGCCGCAGACCCGCGAGTTCCCGCAGCTGAAGTTCCCGGCGCTGCAGCGTGCGACGCTGAAGAACGGTACCCAGGTGATCCTGGCCGAGCGCCACGAGATTCCGGTGGTGCAGTTCAGCTACCAGTTCCCGGGCGGCTTCAGTGCCGACCAGGGCCGCAAGCCGGGCACCGCCAACTTCACCATGAGCCTGATGACCGAAGGCGCCGGCAAGCTGGGCTCGCTGGCCTTCGCCGACGCCGCGGATGCGCTGGGCGCCAGCCTGGATGCCTCGGCCGGCCTGGACTCGATGAGCGTGGACCTGTCGGCGCTGAAGGAAAACCTGGTGCCGTCGCTGGCGCTGTACCGCGACCTGCTGCGCGAGCCGCGCTTCGAGCAGGGCGAGATCGACCGGGTCAAGGCGAGCTGGATCGCTGGCATCCAGCAGGAGAAGGTCAACCCGGGTGCGGTGGCAATGCGCGTGCTGCCCCCGCTGCTGTACGGCAAGGGCCACCCGTATGCCATTCCGTTTACCGGTAGCGGTGACGAGGCGGCGATCAACGGCCTGACCCGCGAGGACCTGGTCGACTTCCACCACGACTGGCTGCGCCCGCAGAACGGCACCTTGATCGTGGTCGGCGACACCACCCTGGCCGAGATCGTGCCGCTGCTGGACAAGCAGCTGGGCGACTGGAAGGCCAGTGGCGAGGCCCCGCAGGTGAAGGCGGCCACCGACGTTGCGCTGCCGAAGGGCCCGCGCGTGTTCCTGATCGACCAGCCGGGCGCGGTACAGGCCAACCTGTTTGCCGGCCAGGTGGTGGCACCTTCCAGCGCCACCAGTTCGACCCGCTTCGACATCGCCAACGGCGTGATCGGCGGCGACTTCACCTCGCGCCTGAACATGAACCTGCGCGAGGACAAGCACTGGTCGTACGGTGCGCGCAGCAGCGCGGTCAATTCGGTGGGCCAGCGCCCGTGGATGGCCAGCGCGCCGGTGCAGATCGACAAGACCGGCCCGGCGCTGGCGGAAATGCGCAAGGAAATCGCCGCGTTCGCCGATGGCAGCAAGCCGGCCACCGCTGCCGAGGTCAACCGCATCCGCAACATCCAGACCCTGAGCCTGCCCGGTGCCTACGAGACCGCCAGTGCGGTGGCGTCGACCATCGGTTCGATCGTGCAGTTCAAGCGCCCGGACGATTACGTGCTGCGGCGCAAGGCCGAGATCGAAGCGATGACCCCGGCGCAGGTGCAGCAGGCCGCCGCCGAGATCAAGCCGCAGGCCCTGACCTGGGTGGTGGTGGGTGACCTCAAGCAGACCGAAGCGGCCGTTCGCGCGCTGAACCTGGGCGAGGTGACGGTGATCGACGCCGAAGGCAACCCGGTCAAGAAATAAGGGATGTGCCTGCCCGCCACGGCGGGCAGGTCTCCCGTGGTAGCGCCGGGCCATGCCCGGCGGCTTTCCGGCGGCCAGCCATGCCGCGCTGTGCGCTCGCCGGGCATGGCCCGGCGCTACCTGGGCTCCGCCCCGGCTACCCCCGATTCAGGCTGTTCAGGCAGAATCCCCCCATACCCTTCCAGGATCTGCCCATGCGCGTTCTGCTGCTTTCCTCCCTGCTGCTCACCGTCACCGCCTGTACCTGGGTGCCGATCGAACCGGCCGGCAAGGCAACCCGCGTGCTGCTGGCAGGGCCGGTTCCGGCTGGCTGCATCGCCAAGGGCGAGGTGGTGGTCACCGTGAAGAGCAAGGTCGGCTTCTACAACCGCAACCCGCTGCGGGTGCAGGAAGAGCTGGAAACCCTGGCCCGCAACGAGGCCCCGAGCGCCGGTGCCAATGCCGTCCAGGCCGCTGCGGCCCCCGCCGATGGCAGCCAGCGCTTCGCCGCGTTCCAGTGCCCGCCGCGCTGAACGCTTCACCATACGGCCGAGGCTGAATTCGTAAAGATGCGGTGAAAGCCCGGGGGTTATAGAATAGCGCCCCCTTTTGCCTGAGCCTTGGCGCTAACCTCGATGCTCTTCAAGAATGTCTCGATCGCCGGCCTGGCACACGTCGACGCACCGCATACGCTGACGACCAAGGAAATCAACGAACGCCTGCAGCCGACGTTGGATCGCCTGGGTATCCGCACCGATGTGCTCGGCGACATCGCCGGCATCCACGCCCGCCGCCTGTGGGACAACGGCGTGCTGGCGTCGGACGCCGCCACCATGGCCGGCCGCAAGGCACTGGAAGACGCGGGCATCACCGCGACCCAGGTCGGCCTGCTGGTCAACACATCGGTCAGCCGCGACTACCTGGAGCCGTCCACGGCCTCGATCGTGTCGGGCAACCTCGGTGTCAGCGACGAATGCATGACCTTCGACGTCGCCAACGCCTGCCTGGCCTTCATCAACGGCATGGACATCGCGGCGCGCATGATCGAGCGCGGTGATATCGACTACGCGCTGGTGGTGGACGGCGAGACCGCCAACCTGGTGTACGAGAAGACCCTGGAGCGCATGACCGCCCCGGACGTCACCGCTGACGATTTCCGCAACGAGCTGGCTGCCCTGACCACCGGTTCGGGTGCCGCCGCGATGGTGATGGCACGCTCGGAGCTGGTGCCGGACGCGCCGCGCTACAAGGGCGGCGTGACCCGCTCGGCCACCGAGTGGAACCAGCTGTGCCTGGGCAACCTGGACCGCATGGTCACCGACACCCGCCTGTTGCTGATCGAAGGCATCAAGCTGGCGCAGAAGACCTTCAGCGCCGCCAAGATCGCACTCGGCTGGGCCGTGGAGGAGCTGGACCAGTTCGTGATCCACCAGGTCAGCCAACCGCACACCGCCGCGTTCATCAAGAACTTCGGCATCGACCCGAAGAAGGTCATGACCATCTTCGGCGAGCACGGCAACATCGGCCCGGCCTCGGTGCCGATCGTGCTGAGCAAGCTCAAGCAGCTGGGCAAGCTGAAGAAGGGTGATCGCATCGCGCTTCTGGGTATTGGCTCGGGCCTGAACTGCTCGATGGCTGAAGTGGTCTGGTAAGCAGCCCGTTGCCCGACCTCCTGTAGAGCCGAGCCATGCTCGGCTCACGCGCGCAGCGCGGCTCTTCCGCAGCGGACCGGAGAGCAGCCGAGCAACGGCTCGGCTCTACATTGCGCCGCGACTCTCCTTAGGTGCTCCGCATGCGCGATCTTCCCGGTTACCCCGCCCACCCGCAGCGCTTCGAGGTCCGCCCCGGCCTGTCGATGAACTATCTCGACGAGGGCCCGCGCGATGGCGAGGTGGTGGTGATGGTGCACGGCAACCCGTCGTGGAGCTATTACTGGCGCACGCTGGTGGCCGGCCTGTCGGACACCTACCGCTGCATCGTGCCGGACCACATTGGCATGGGCCTGTCGGACAAGCCGGACGACAGCCGCTATGAGTACACGCTGCAGTCGCGCGTGGACGATCTTGATGCGCTGCTGAAGCACCTGGGCATCACCGGCCCGGTGACCCTGGCCGTGCACGACTGGGGCGGCATGATCGGCTTCGGCTGGGCGCTGTCGCACCACGAGCAGGTGAAGCGCCTGGTCGTGCTCAACACCGCTGCCTTCCCGATGCCGGCGGCGAAGAAGATGCCGTGGCAGATCGCGCTGGGTCGCCACTGGAAGATCGGCGAGTGGATCATCCGCAGCTTCAACGCGTTCTCGTCCGGGGCCTCTTGGCTTGGCGTGGAGCGCAGGATGCCGGCCGATGTGCGCCGCGCCTACGTGTCGCCGTACAACAGCTGGGCCAACCGCATCAGCACCATCCGCTTCATGCAGGACATCCCGCTGTCGCCGGCTGACAAGGCCTGGTCGCTGCTGGAGCGTGCCGGCAAGGCACTGCCCTCGTTCGCCGACCGCCCGGCCTTCCTCGGCTGGGGCCTGCGTGACTTCGTGTTCGACCATCATTTCCTGAAGGGTTTCCAGGCCGCACTGCCGCAGGCCCAGGTGCATGCCTTCGAGGACGCCGGCCACTATGTGCTGGAAGACAAGCACGAAGTGCTGGTACCGGAGATCCGCGCGTTCCTGGACAAGAACCCGATCTGAGAGGTGTGCCGACCAACGGTCGGCACCCACAAGTGGAAGGTATGGGTGGGTGCCGACCGTTGGTCGGCACACCGGATTATGCGGCGACCGGTGCCTGCGGCGGCGAGGACGGGCTGTTGCCGTTGTCGTCCGGATGATCGTCGTCATTGTCGGCGTCATCGCGCCAACGCCAGTCGGCCGGCGTCAGCGGATCCAGGCCATAGGCAATGCGCGCCTTGTCGCACTGCGGGCTGGCCTTGCCGTATTCCCACGATGCATCCACCTCACGGCACACGCTGGGCCGGTTGGGGTGGATGGTGCAGCGTGAATACACGCCGATCTGCGCATCCAGCGCGACGCAGCGCACCGGCTTGGAATGGGTGCCGCGCATGCACAGGCGGTGCGGATCCAGCACCTCGGTGAGCTGATGCGGCACGCCGCCGGGGGTGACCTCGTCCGATTCCATCCAGTGGAAGGCCACGCGGTACTGGGTGCAGCAGGCGCCGCAGGTCATGCAGGGATGTTGCATGGGCAAGCCGCCTCGGGCGGCAGTCGGAATCAGGAACGAGGGAGCGGATTTTCCACGAAGTGGGCCGCCGCGCAAGAAATTCCGTAAGCGGCGACAATGAACGGATGAACCGACCCTGCAATATCGCCGCACGGCTGCCTGAACTGGCGCGTGAACGCCCCGACCAGATCGCCATCCGCTGCCCCGGCCGCCGCGGCGCCGGCAACGGCATGGCCGCCTACGATGTCACCCTCGATTACCGTCAGCTGGACGCCCGCAGTGATGCCATGGCCGCCGGCCTGACCGGCTACGGGATCGGCCGTGGCGTGCGCACGGTGGTGATGGTGCGGCCTTCTCCGGAGTTCTTCCTGCTGATGTTCGCGCTGTTCAAGCTGGGCGCAGTGCCGGTGCTGGTCGATCCGGGCATCGACCGGCGCGCGCTGAAGCAGTGCCTGGACGAGGCGCAGCCGCAGGCCTTCATCGGCATTCCGCTGGCGCATGTGGCGCGGCTGGTGCTGCGCTGGGCGCCGTCGGCCACCCGGCTGGTGACGGTCGGCCGCCGCCTCGGCTGGGGCGGCACTACGCTGGCCGCGCTGGAGCGCGCTGGCGCCAGCGCTGGGCCGATGCTGGCCGACACCGATGGCGAGGACATGGCCGCGATCCTGTTCACCAGTGGCTCCACCGGCGTGCCCAAGGGCGTGGTCTACCGCCACCGCCACTTCGTTGGACAGATCCAGCTGCTGGGCAGTGCCTTCGGCATGGAAGCGGGTGGGGTGGACCTGCCGACCTTCCCACCGTTCGCGCTGTTCGACCCGGCGTTGGGCCTGACTTCGGTGATCCCGGACATGGACCCGACGCGGCCGGCGCAGGCCGACCCGGCACGCCTGCACGATGCGATCCAGCGCTTCGGCGTGACCCAGCTGTTCGGCTCGCCAGCGCTGATGCGGGTGCTGGCCCGGCACGGGCGGCCACTGCCGACGGTGACCCGGGTGACCTCGGCCGGGGCACCGGTGCCGCCGGACGTGGTCGCCACCATCCGCAGCCTGCTGCCGGCCGATGCGCAGTTCTGGACTCCCTATGGCGCCACCGAGTGCCTGCCGGTGGCGGTGGTCGAAGGCCGCGAACTGGAGCGCACCCGCGCGGCGACCGAGGCCGGTGCCGGCACCTGCGTGGGCAGCGTGGTGGCCCCCAACGAGGTGCGCATCATCGCCATCGACGACGCACCGCTGCCGGACTGGTCGCAGGCGCGCGTGCTGGCGGTGGGGGAAGTGGGGGAAATCACCGTGGCCGGGCCGACCGCCACCGACAGCTACTTCAACCGCCCGCAGGCC
This sequence comes from Stenotrophomonas sp. DDT-1, assembly GCF_001580555.1. NCBI lineage: Bacteria > Pseudomonadati > Pseudomonadota > Gammaproteobacteria > Lysobacterales > Lysobacteraceae > Stenotrophomonas > Stenotrophomonas sp. DDT-1. The sequence goes on along the minus strand of NZ_LEKR01000018.1, from coordinate 6,309 downwards.
ACCGCGGCGGCGAAGATCCGCGAGACGCTGGCCGACGGCAGCACCCGCGTGGTGCATCGCATGGGCGACGTCGGTTATTTCGATGTGCAGGGCCGCCTGTGGTTCTGCGGGCGCAAGACGCAGCGCGTGGAAACCGCGCGCGGGCCGCTGTACACCGAGCAGGTCGAGCCGGTGTTCAACACCGTGGCCGGCGTGGCGCGCACGGCACTGGTCGGCGTCGGCGCCGCCGGCGCGCAGGTGCCGGTGCTGTGCGTGGAGCTGCAGCGCGGCCAGTCCGACAGCCCGGCGCTGCAGGAAGCGCTGCGTGCGCACGCCGCCGCCCGCCTGCCGGAGGCCGGCCTGCAGCACTTCCTGGTGCATCCGGCGTTCCCCGTCGATATCCGTCACAACGCCAAGATCGGCCGCGAAAAGCTCGCCGTCTGGGCCAGCGCCGAACTGGAGAAGCGCGCATGAAGATCCTGGTCACCGGTGGCGGTGGTTTCCTTGGGCAGGCGCTGTGCCGCGGGCTGGTCGAGCGTGGCCACCAGGTGCTGGCGTTCAACCGCAGTCATTACCCGGAACTGCAGGCGATGGGCGTGGGCCAGATCCGCGGTGATCTGGCCGATGCGCAGGCGGTGCTGCATGCGGTGGCCGGCGTCGATGCGGTGTTCCACAACGGCGCCAAGGCCGGCGCATGGGGCAGCTATGACAGCTACCACCAGGCCAACGTGGTCGGCACCGACAACGTCCTCGCGGCGTGCCGCGCGCATGGCATCACCCGGCTGGTCTACACCTCCACGCCCAGCGTGACCCATCGTGCCACGCACCCGGTGGAAGGCCTGGGGGCTGACGAGGTGCCGTACGGCGAAGATTTCCAGGCGCCGTATGCGGCCACCAAGGCGATCGCCGAACAGCGCGTGCTGGCCGCCAACGATGCAGCGTTGGCGACGGTGGCGCTGCGTCCGCGCCTGATCTGGGGCCCCGGTGACCAGCAGCTGGTGCCGAGGCTCGCCGAGCGTGCGCGGCAGGGACGCCTGCGCCTGGTCGCCGATGGCAACAACAAGGTCGATACCACCTACATCGACAACGCCGCGCTGGCGCACTTCCTCGCCTTTGACGCCCTGGCACCGGGCGCTGCGTGTGCGGGCAAGGCCTACTTCATCTCCAACGGCGAGCCGTTGCCGATGCGCGAGCTGGTGAACAAGCTGTTGGCTGCGGTGGGCGCGCCATCCGTGGACAAGGCGATCAGCTTCAAGACCGCCTACCGCATCGGCGCCGTCTGCGAGCGGCTGTGGCCGCTGCTGCGCCTGCGCGGCGAGCCGCCGCTGACCCGCTTCCTGGCCGAGCAGCTGTGCACGCCGCACTGGTACAGCATGGAACCGGCGCGCCGTGACTTCGGCTACGTGCCGCAGGTCAGCATCGAAGAAGGGCTGCGCAGGCTGAAGGCTTCATCTGCTGCATAGATCGCCATCACTGGTTGCACACCGCAGGATCGGGAGGATGGACCCACGCCATCCAAGGCTCGACCACCCGCGAGGAGCGCCATGCTGCACTACGCCATCATCTTCTTTGTCATCGCCATCATCGCCGCCGTTCTGGGTTTCTCCGGAATTGCCGGCGCCGCAACGAACATCGCCTGGATCCTGTTCGTGGTGTTCCTGATCCTTGCGGTGATCTCGATGTTCCGCAAGCGAGGCTAGCTGGTAGTGCCGGCCGCTGGCCGGTATCGCTTTCCGCAGAGTCGAGCCATGCTCGACTCTGCGGGCGATAACAACGCTATACAGCGCTCTGCAGTTCGCGATCGGCTTCATGGCGCTCCAGCGCCAGCTCGATCAGGCGGGTGATCAGCGTGGTGTAGTCCACGCCGCTGGCACCCCACAGCTTCGGGTACATGCTGATGCGGGTGAAGCCGGGCAGCGTGTTGACCTCGTTGATGATGATGTCGCCGCCCGCGGTGAGGAACACATCCACGCGCGCCATGCCGGCACACTCCAGCGCCTGGTAGGCCCGCAGCGCGGTCTGCTGGATCCGCGCCTGGGTTGCAGCATCGATATCCGCAGGTACCACCACTTCGGCACCATCGGCGTTGATGTACTTGGTGTCGTAAGCGTAGAACTCGTCGTGCACCACCACCTCGCCGCACAGGCTGGCCTGCGGATGTTCGTTGCCCAGCACCGCGCACTCGATCTCGCGGCCGATCACCGCCGATTCCACCAGCACTTTGTGGTCGTAGCGCAGCGCCAAGGCCAGCGCTTCGGCAAAGCCCGCCGCATCCTTGACCTTGCTCACGCCTACCGACGAGCCTTGGTTGGCCGGCTTCACGAACAGCGGCAGGCCAAGCTGGGCGATCACCGCGTCGACATCGACTGCCGCCGCCTGCTGGCGACGGATGCACAGCCACGGCGCCACCTGCAGCCCGGCGTCGCGCAGCAGGCGCTTGGTCACGTCCTTGTCCATCGCCACTGCCGAGCCCAGTACCGGCGAACCGACGAAGGGCAGGTTCGCCATGCGCAGCAGGCCCTGCAGCGCGCCGTCCTCGCCCAGCGGCCCGTGCACGATCGGCAGCACCACATCGATCTGCGCCAAGGCGCTGGCCGCATCGCACGGCTGCAGCTGCCCCTGCTCGGCACCGGGAAGGACCGCCAGCGACTGGCCGGAGCGGTGCAGCGCGATGCGCGAGGGATCTTCGGCATTGATCAGGAACGTCTCCGGCTGGCTCAGGTGCCACTGCCCCTGCTTGTCGAGGCCGACCAGCACCGGCTCGAAGCGCTCGCGATCGAGCGCATCGAGGATGTTCTTCGCCGACTGCAGTGAAACTTCGTGCTCGGAAGACTTGCCCCCGAAGATGATGCCGACCCGGGTCCGTGCCATGGGGAATGCGATGTCCTGTGCGTTGCGTGGCCCCATAGCATGAACCTTCATCGGCCTTCCGCGTGAGGCACAGATGAACCAGAAATCCATCCACGCATGGCGATCTACCGTGTCGACCAAGGTCGACACCCACCAACAACAGCAGGAACCTGTCGAAGGCGGGGTGGGTCCGGTTGCGGGGGCGTGAGCCGCATGGGCCCGAGGCATGCCTCGGGCGGGTTGGGCAGGATGCCCAACCCCGGTCTTGCCGCGTGCGCAGGACAGCGCACACGAGCAAGCGGCGACCGAGCTTACATGGGTGAGGGCGCTTTGCTTGCGAAGCACTGCTTCGCAAGCGCCCGAACGCACAGCCGCCCGCGGCTGGGCCGGGCCCCGGAGGGGGACTTGCAGCGTCCCCCGCAACCGGACCCACCCCGCCATCCCACGGACAGCCCGCTTTTGATGTTGATCTTGCCGGCCAGCGGCCGGTGCCTCTGCGGGTGCCGGGCGGCAGCCCGGCCCAAGCCCCCCACCCACGCAGGTAGAATGCGCCCATGGCTCTTTCCCTGCTCAAGTCCCTCAAGCCGGTCGCTGGCCGCGCCCTGCAGATCGCCCTGAACCGCGCGCTGGCGCTGGATCCGGATACCCGCCATGCCCTGGCCAGCCTCGATGGCCGGCACATCGACCTGACCCTGGAAGCGCCGTCGCTGGCGATGCGCATCAGCGTCGACGGCGACCAGCTGCGGGTCGGCCCGGTGGATGCGCAGGAAGCCGACCTGGCCGTGCGCAGCAGCCTGGCCGGCGTACTGGCGCAGCTGCCGCTGCTGGCCAACGCACGGCGCGGCGAGTCCAACAACAAGGGCCGTGTACGCGTGGCCGGTGACGCCGAACTGGCGCGGCGCCTGCAGCAGCTGGCCAAGGGCTTCGATCCTGACTGGCAGCAGCCGTTCGTCAGCGTATTCGGCGAGGTACTGGGCGTGCAGGTCGCCAACACCCTGCGCAGCGCCCTGCAGCACGCGCGCCAGGGTGCGATCGACCTGGCCCACAGCGCCGCCGAATTCATCACCGAGGAATCGCGCGACGTGGTGCCGCGTGCCGAGCTGGATGCCTTCCATGATGATGTGGACGTGCTGCGCGATGACGTCGAGCGTCTTGGCGCGCGCGTGCAGCGCCTGCGGGGTGCCGCATGAAGGCCGTGCTGCGGGCGAGCCGCATCGGCCGGGTGATCCTGCGTTACCGCCTTGACGACCTGCTGCAGGGCACGCCGGCCGAGCGTTGGCTGCGCCTGGCCAAGCCGTTCGTGCCGCGTGCCTCGGCCGACATCGCCGCACAGTCGCGCGGTGCACGCCTGCGCCTGGCGCTGCAGGACCTCGGCCCGATCTTCGTCAAGTTCGGCCAGATCCTGTCCACCCGCCGCGACCTGGTGCCGCCGGACGTGGCCAACGAACTGACCCTGCTGCAGGACCGGGTCAAGCCGTTCGACGGTGACACCGCGCGTCGCATTGTCGAGGAAGCGCTTGGCCTGCCGGTCAGCGAGGCGTTCGCCAGCTTCGATACCGAACCACTGGCCTCGGCTTCGATCGCGCAGGTGCATGCGGCCACGCTGGCCGATGGCCGCCAGGTGGTGGTCAAGGTGCTGCGCCCGGGCATCGAGAAGCAGATCGATGCCGACATCGCCCTGCTCAACTCGCTGGCCGCGCTGGTCGAGCGTACCCATCCGCGTGCCGACAAGATCCGACCGCGCGAAGTGGTGGCCGAAGTCGAGAACACCCTGGCCGCCGAGCTGGACCTGCAGCGCGAAGGCGCCAATGCCAGCGTGCTGCGCCGCTTCTGGGAGAACAGCGACGACCTGTACGTGCCGGAAGTGATCTGGAGCCATACCGCCGAGCGCGCGCTGACCCTGGAGCGCGTGTGGGGCATCCCGTCCGACGACATCGCCGCGCTCGACAAGGCGGGCATCGACCGCAAGGCACTGGCCGCCAAGGGCGTGCGGGTCTTCTACACCCAGGTGTTCCGCGACAACTTCTTCCATGCCGATGCGCACGCCGGCAACATCTGGGTCGACACCGATCCGGCCCGCCGCGCCAACCCGCGATTCATCGCGCTGGACTTCGGCATCATGGGCCAGCTGTCGCAGGAGGATCAGTACTACCTGGCCGAGAACTTCATGGCCATCTTCAACCGCGACTACCGCCGCATCGCCGAACTGCATGTGCAGGCGCGCTGGATGCCGGACAACGTGCGCATCGATGATCTGGAAGCGGCTGTGCGTTCGGTGTGCGAGCCGTACTTCACCCGCCCGCTGTCGCAGATCTCGCTGGCCGAAGTGCTGATGAAGCTGTTCCGCGTGGCGCAGCGCTACCAGCTGACCCTGCAGCCGCAGCTGATCCTGCTGCAGAAGACCCTGCTGAACATCGAAGGTGTCGGCCGCCAGCTGGATCCGCAGATCGATATCTGGGCGGTGGCCAAGCCGGTGCTGGCGAAGATCCTGCGCGAGCGCTACAGCCCACGCCGGGTGGTGCGCGAGATCGGCAAGCGGTTGCCGGAAATCATGACCCACGCGCCGGACATGCCGCGCCTCGTACACGCCTGGCTGACCCAGCAGGTGGAGGGGCGCCACGAGCTGGCGATGCGCTCGCGCGATCTGGTTGCGCTGGATGCCAGCGTGCAGCGCCTGCAGAAGCGCGCGGTCGGCGCGATCACCGGCGTCGGCCTGCTGGCCATCGCCGCGCTGATGTACGTGCTGCAGCCGCCGGGCTGGTACTGGGGCGACCTGCCGATGTGGAGCTGGGTGTCTGGTGCCGTCGGCGCGCTGGCGCTGGCGCGCGCGTGGTGGAGATAGACCCGGTGCTGCAGACGCTGAAGAACGAACTGATGCACTTCGGTGCTGAAAACGACGCGCATGAAACCGAGCGCGCTCGGCGCATGCTGAACATCACGCCGGATACCGGTGAATTCCTGTCGGTGCTGGTGCGTTTCGGCACCGCACGCCGGGTACTGGAAATCGGCACCTCCAATGGCTACTCCACGCTGTGGCTGGCCGAAGCCGCCGCCGCCATCGACGGCCACGTGACCACGCTGGAAGTCGCCGAGGACAAGGTGGCGATGGCGCGATCCACGTTCGCGCGCAGCGGCTTGGCCGCGCACATCACGCTGGTGCATGGCGATGCCGGGCAGTGGTTGGCAGAGGCCGGCGAAGGCTGCATCGACCTGCTGTTCCTGGATTCGGACCGCGGGCAGTACGCCGGCTGGTGGCCGCAGCTGCGCCGCGTGCTGCGGCCAGGGGGCCTGCTGGTGGTGGACAACGCCACGTCGCACGCGGAAGAGATGAAACCCTTGTGCCTGCTGCTGGATGCCGATCCGGACTTCAGCACCAGCGTGGTGCCGGTGGGCAACGGCGAACTGCTGGCCGTGCGCAACGGCTGACCGCCGCGCCACACACCCGGGGTCAGATCCCTTTTCCGCAGGAAAAGGGATCTG
>NZ_LEKR01000017.1:0-80532 GCF_001580555.1 Stenotrophomonas sp. DDT-1 | reverse complement strand
GATCACGGGTGTTGCGGACGCGACATTGTCTTCAACCAGTACCGATGCGGTGACGGGTCGGCAGCTCAACACCACCAACAGCAATGTCACGGCCGCGCGCTCCGTCGCCGACGCCGCGAAGACAAATGCCGACAGCGCGCTGGCGAAGGCCAATACGCTCTCCGGCCTCCTGAGCCAGACATCAGCCTCGGAGAACGTCCGTCTGGGCGCATCCAACAGTGGAACTGTCCTGGACGTGCGGAACAGTGCCAGTGCCAACCGCAGGATCACGGGTGTTGCGGACGCGACGTTGTCCTCGACAAGTACCGATGCGGTGACGGGTCGGCAGCTCAACACCACCAACAGCAATGTCAGCATCGCGATGAGCGATGCCAGTTCCGCCAAGACCACAGCGAACACCGCGATGACGCAGGTGGGGACGCTCAACGGGCTGTTGAATCAGGTCAGTGCCAGCGGCAATGTTCGCGTGGGTGAGAAGAATAGCGGGACCGTACTGGATGTGCGCAATAGCGCGAACGCGAATCGGAACCTGACCGGTGTGGCCGACGGCGTGGTCGGCGCCAGCAGCTATGACGCCGTCAACGGCAGGCAGCTCAATGCCACCAATGACAAGGTGACGACGGTGGAGGATGTGGCCAGGTCTGCGAGCGCAGACGCTGCCGTGGCGAAGGCGGATGCGGCCAATGCGTTGGTCGAAACAGCGGCGCTGGGTGGACTGGTGGCCCAGGTGTCTGCGTCTGGTGATGTGCGCCTGGGTGAGAAGAACAGCGGAACGACCTTGGATGTGCGCAATAGCGCCAATGCCAATCGAAGGATCAGTGGTGTTGCAGATGGGGCGGTTAGTGCCGATAGCGCTGAGGCCGTTTCAGGTAGCCAACTCCACGCGACGAACAGTCGAATCTCGGATTTGGAGAGCACCCATCAGTATGTGAGTGTGGGTGTTGACTCACTCAGTGAGCGCGCAGAAGCGACGTTGTTTGGGGTGGCTATTGGTGATTCAGCGAAGGCCGGAGCTGAGGGAGGCACCGCCTTGGGCGCCTTCGCAACAGCTCTGGGAAAGAACTCAGTGGCAGTTGGCCGTGGAGCTGGAGTCGCTGGTGGCGCCTCAGATGGTTTTGCGATGGGGGCAGGTGCTCAGGTGCATGCAAACAACGGAGTTGCGATCGGAGCGGGCGCTGTGGTTGGGAACTCTGCTGTTGGCTCCATGGCGTTGGGTGCAGACTCCGCTGCAGACGAGCCTGGAACGGCGTCTTTTGGCAATGCTACAACTCAACGTCGTCTCACCAACATCGCCCGTGGCACCGCCGACCACAACGCCACCACCGTCTCTCAGCTCAAGGACTCCCTCGCCACCCTCGGCGGCGGCGCAGGCATGGATGCCAGCGGCAACATCATCGCTCCAACTTATACAGTGCAGAGCGGAACGCAGAACACCGTCGAGGACGCGCTGATGGCACTTGATGGCGCTGTCATCACCGCAGGTCGTCGCGCGGACAAGGTGGAAGGTCAGCTCAGCTCGATCTTCCAGGACTCACCGTCGGCCCGCGCCGACGGCATGAGCCAGATCGCGCTGAATGGCGTGAATGGCATGGTGCTGACCAATCTGGCTGACGGCCGAGTGGCACCAGGAAGTCGTGATGCCGTAACCGGCAGTCAGTTGTACGCCGCAGAGCAGAAGATCTCGCAGAATCGGAATGATCTGGAGGCGATGCGCAAGGAGCGGGAGATGGGCGAGCAGGCAGTGCGTGGATTGGATGCGAGCGTCATCGACTATGGCGGTGCGCGTTTGACTGGCGTGGCCGGGGCGAGGCTGTCGGCTGATAGCTCGGACGTTGTGCGCGGCAGTCAGCTCTATGAGACCAACAGCCGTGTTTCGGAGCTTGAGGATGTCGCACAGTTTGTGAGTATCGGATCAGCGCCCTTCAGTGAACGCGCCGAAGCAGGTGTGGCAGGCGTTGCGGTTGGAAATTCAGCAAAGACGGGACTGGATGGAGGAACCGCGGTAGGCACGTTTGCGGAGGCGATGGGGAAGAACTCCACCGCAATTGGTAGAGGGGCAGCCGTCTCTATGGATTCCGAAAATGGATTCGCAATGGGGGCAGGTTCACAGGTCGGCGGAGTCGCTAGCGGTGCACGTGGAGGTGTAGCGATTGGTGCTAGCGCAAGAGTTGAAGGCGGAGCTCATGGCTCTCTGGCACTTGGAAACAGCTCCCTGGCAGATGAAGAAGGAGTTGTGTCATTTGGCGGTGTGGGCATCAAGCGCCGCCTCGTAAACATCGCAAACGGCACCGCCAACCACAACGCCGCCACCGTCGGCCAGCTGCGCGGCGCGCTCTCCGCCCTCGGCGGCGAAGTCGATGCCAACGGCAACATCGTCGGCCCCAGCTTCAACGTGCAGGGCCAGTCCCAAACCACGCTCAATGGTGCATTGGAAGCGCTCGACGGCGCGGTCGTCAGCACCACCTCGCGGGTGAACCAGGTCGAGTCCCAGCTCCGCTCCGTGTTCCAGGAAACCCCGTCGGTTCGCGCAGACGGTACCGCCCAGCTCACCCTGGCCGGCGCCAACGGCATGGTCGTCTCCAACGTGGCCAACGGCCTGATCGCGGCCGGCAGCCGCGACGCGGTCAACGGTGGCCAGCTGCATTCGATGCAGCAGCAGCTCAACGGCCGTATCGATGGCCTGGAAGAGCGCATCGATGCGCCGCAGCCGCGGGCAATGGCCGTCGCTTCGGCGCCGGAGCCGGAAGCACCGGTGCCGCAGGCCGAAGGCGGCCAGCAGGTGGCGTCGATCGGCGAGGGTGACAAGCCTACGCCGCAGCCGAAGTCGAAGCAGGACGACACGCCCAAGCCGCAGGTCGACACCGCCGAGCTGGAGAAGATGCTGGCCCGTGCCAACGAGTACACCGATGGTGCGATCAGCAATTTCGAGCGCCGCCTGGACAAGATGGACAAGCGCTTCAACCGCATGGCGGCGATGAGCAGCGCGCAGAGCGCGATGGCGATGAACACCGCCGGCCTGGCCACCTACAACCGCCTCGGTGCGGGCGTGGGCTACAGCGAGGGTGAGTCGGCGATGGCGGTGGGCTACCAGCGCGTGCTCAACGAGAAGGGCTCGGCCACCTTCAGCCTCAATGGGGCGTTCACCAACAGCGGTGAGCGCAGCATGGGCGTCGGCGTCGGCATCGGCTGGTAAGCGATGGAGCCCCGGCGTGACGCGCGTAACCCGCCCCGCCGCGCCGGGGCCCTTGCCGAGGAAATGGCCATGTACCGTTGGGTAAGCCGATTCATCAGCTATCGCACGTTCTATCTGTGGCGGGCGCGGTATTACTACTACACCCGCAATCTGGACCGCTGGCTGCTGTTCGCCCTGCTGTGCGTGGCGGGCACGGGCTTGGCGGCCTGGTACACCTGGCGGGTATCGAGCGTGCCGCCGCCGCGCGTGCATCCGGAGGCGGCCGCGCTGCGCGTGGAGAACATCACCCAGGAGGCGATCCATCGCATCGTGCTGGTGCGGCATGGCGGCCCAACCCCGGGTGAGCCGTTCACCACGCCGGAGGATGTCCGCGCCGGCACGCTGCGCACACTGCGGGTGCGGCAGCTGCTGGACAGTGCGATGGTGTGGCAGCTGAAGGCTCACATGTTGGCCGACATCGCGGCGTACATTGATGCCACGGGAAGCTGCTTCCCTTTCCCGTGCTGGCAGGTGAGCCATCGGCTGGAGCTCATGCGTGCGGCGGAGGCGGAGAACGCGGCCATCAATCGGGCGCTGGAGCCGGTACTGGAGATCCCGCTGGACAGGATGCCCAACCTCAACGGCGGTGAGCGCGCGCGGATACAGACGGCGTGGTCCGATCCGTTCGGCGATGTCTACAACCAGACCTGGTTGCTGGGCGATCTGCAGAACATGCACGCGCGGATGATGATGGCGTACCCGCAGCGGGTGGGAGCCCCCTGGTTGATGCGCCTGCTTGGCGATGAAACGGAGGAGCAGCACCATGATGTCTGGTAGGGCAACGCACCTCCTGTAGAGCCGAGCCATGCTCGGCTGCTCTTCGGTCAGCTATCCGGATGCCTGATGCACCGTGCGGACCAACGGTCCGCACCTACCAGAACCTGCGCGACCGTCACCCGCCGACGTACGCGGTGATCTCCGCTTCGGCCAGCAGCTGCCGCAACTGTGCGACAGACGCGCGCCGCATCGGCTTCTCATCCACCGGGGACAGCGGCGCCTGGCGCAGCGCATCGTACGGCAGCACGGCCAGGTCGAAGGTCAGCTCCTCGGCACTGAACACCCACACTGGCACATCCAGGCTGCGCTCGCGGTCCATGCGCAGCCGGCGCGTCCGCGATTCGGCGGGGATGCCGTGCTCCTCCAGGAAGCGGTGCACGGCTTCCGGGTCGTCGCTGTGCAGGTGCAGCTGCACCGGGCTGTTGGCATCGGCGGTACCTTCCAGCACCGGGCCGGCCAGCCGTGGGGCGAAGCCGTGCAGGAACTCCAGCGCACGCATCGCGGCCTCGCGGCGGCGCTGAAGTTCGCTGCCGTGCTGGGGGCCAGCGAACAGCCGCTGGTACTCGCGCAGGGCGTCTTCGATCTCGGTGTTGCGGGGCAGGGAGGCATCGTCGTGGATGCCGAGCCGGCTGGCGGCCTTCAACTTGGCCTGGTGGTAGTCGCGGATGCCGCCTTCAGCCATCAGGCGGGCGGCTTCGTGGGCGAGGCGGTGGCGCCGCTCGCGGGTCTGGCTGGCAGCATGCTGACGGGCGCGGTGCATGCGATGACTCCTGTTGCGACCTGGCTACAGACTAGCGCACGGATGTGACATCCGCGTGGGTATTTCAAGGTGGGGATGTAGAGCCGAGCCCATGCTCGGCTGCTCTACGCGGGGGCCCTGAGCCGAGCATGGGCTCGGCTCTACAGTCGTAGCGGTGCCAACCCACGGTTGGCACCCACCTGGCCCTTCCTCAGAAGATATCGAACGCGGCGGCGTCGGCCTGCGGCGTATTGAGGTTCAGGTCGTAGTCGGTCAGGCGGTCCATGTCTTCCACCTTCACCCACTCGGTCGCGCCGTTGAGGGTGGCCTGGACCATGCCGCTGGGCGGCTCGTTCTGCGCGATCGGGGTGTCCTTCAGCGCGGTGCGCATGTAGTCGATCCAGATCGGCAGCGCCGCCTTGCCACCGTATTCGCGGTAACCCAGCGAGCGGAAGTCGTCGCGGCCCACCCACACGGTGGTCACGTACGGGCCGCCGAAGCCGGAGAACCAGGCGTCACGATGGTCGTTGGTGGAGCCGGTCTTGCCGCCCACGTCCTCGCGGCCGAGCACCTTGGCCTGCACACCGGTACCGCGCTGGACCACGTCGCGCATCATCGACACCAGCTGGTAGGCGGTACGGGCGTCGATCGCGCGCGGGGCAGTGCGGGCGTCCGGGTTGGCCGGAGCGGCGGCAGTTTCGGTCTTGGCTTCGGCCTTGGCCGCAGCGGCCGGGTCCACCTTCGGGGCCGGGGCGCCGAAGTTGAAGCCATCCACCACCTGGTTGACCGGCTGATCGCTGCTGCCCGCACAGTCGCGGCAGGCCAGTGCCGGGTTTTCCTTGAACACCAGGTTGCCGTCGCGGTCATTGACCTGGTCGATCAGCCAGGTATCCACGCGCGAGCCGCCATTGGCGAACACCGCGTAGCCACGCGCCACCGACAGCGGGGTCAGCGAGGCAGTACCCAGCGACATCGACAGGTTCGGCGGAAGCTCCGATTCGGCGAAGCCAAATTCGCTGATGTACTTGCGCGCATAGTCCACGCCCATGCCATCGAGCAGGCGCACCGAGACCAGGTTGCGCGACTGCACCAGCGCTTCACGCAGGCGCATCGGGCCGCGGAAGCCGCCGCCGTCGTTCTGCGGGGCCCAGGTCTTGCCGCGGCGATCGCGGAACACGACCGGGGCGTCGAGCACGATCGAGGCCGGGTTGTAGCCCTTGTCGAACGCTGCGGCGTAGATGAACGGCTTGAAGCTGGAACCCGGCTGGCGGCGGGCCTGGGTGGCGCGGTTGAACTTGTTGCCGGAGAAGCTGAAGCCACCGACCAGCGCCTTCAGCGCGCCGCTGTGGGCATCCAGCGAGACCAGCGCGGATTGGCCGCGCGGGATCTGGTCCAGCAGCCACTCGCCCTCCTTGGCACCGGCGCGTACGCGCACGATGTCGCCGCGCTGCACCAGCTTGCCCGGGGTCTTGTTGGTCCACTTGGCGGCACCGGCCGGCAGCACGATCTCGGTGCGGTTGGCCAGCACCACCGTGGCGCTGCCGTCGGCAGCGGTGCTGGCGACGATTGCCGGCAGCAGGCCGGCCTGGCCGTACATGCCACGCAGGTGCTCGGCCAGGGCGGCAGCATCGTCGCCGGCGCCCAGCTGCACCTGCTTCTCCACGCCGTGCCAACCGTGGCGGTGGTCGTACAGCAGCAGGCCATCACGCACGGCCAGGTTGGCCGCAGTCTGCAGGGTGGAATCGATCGTGGTGGTGACGTGGTAACCCTTGTTGACCACGTCGCCGCCGAAGCGGGCGATCATTTCCTGGCGCACCAGCTCGGCCACGTACGGGGCATCGACCTGTACCGGCGGCTCATGCGCGGTGGCGTGCATCGGCACGGCCTTGGCCGCGTCGGCCTCGGCCTGGCTGACGAACTTCAGGTCGGCCATGCGCTGCAGCACGTAGTTGTCGCGGCGCTGGCGGGCACGTTCCGGGTTGGAGATCGGGTTGCCCGAGGACGGGAACTTGGGGATACCGGCCAGCGAGGCCATCTCGTCCAGGTCCAGCTCGTTCAGCTTCTTGCCGTAGTAGAACTCGGCGGCGGCGGCCACGCCGTAGGCGCGGTTGCCGAAGAAACTCTTGTTCAGGTACAGCTCGAAGATCTCGTCCTTGCTCAGCTCGGACTCGATCTTCCGCGCCAGCAGGATCTCGGCCAGCTTGCGGGTGTAGCTGTACTCGGAGCTGAGGAAGAACTGGCGGGCGACCTGCTGGGTGATGGTGGAGCCACCCGGCACGCGCTTGTCGTTGGTGGTGGCCAGCAGCCAGACCGCACGGCCGATGCCCATGTAGTCCACGCCGCCATGCTCGTAGAAGCGGGCGTCCTCGGTGGCCAGGAAGGCCTGCTTCAGCCGCTCGGGCACGTCCTTCATGGTGACCGGGGTGCGCCGGGTCTCGCCGAACACCGCCATCAGCTTGCCGTCGGCGGCATAGACGTACATCGGCTCCTGCATTTCCACGTCGCGCAGGGTCTGCACGTCGGGAAGCTTGGAGGAAACGGCATAGTACAGACCGCCCACGGCGGCCGCGCCGATCAGCGCCAGGACCAGGACAATCAGGAAGATCCAGCGCAGCCAGCGGCGGAGTCGAGTCATCGGGTTCAGATTCCGATTGCGAATTTCGTGGTCGCAGAGTATAGATTACGCAAGGTGGCGGCTGGGGTCGGCACCGGGGAGCGCAAGGGGAACAGTCAGGGGCTGCATGGTGAATCCGTGAGGGATTTCACAGCAGGGCCGTTGCCATTTGCTAAGAATACGTTATTAATGCTCGGACGCAGGTCTTGCGTCCAAGTGCCCGTCGGCAGGGGAGAAACCGTGGGGCTCATCCCAAAAAGTCAGTCGCCGCTTGTAGGCGTCGACATCAGTTCGACTGCGGTAAAGCTTTTGCAGCTGTCCCGCAGCGGCAATCGTTTCCGCGTGGAACATTACGCTGTGGAACCTCTTCCGCCGAATGCGGTGGTGGAGAAGAACATCGTCGAAGTGGAGGCCGTCGGTGAGGCCATCCGCCGGGCGATGAACCGTTCAGGCAGCAAGGCCAAGCTGGCCGCTGCCGCCGTCGCGGGGTCGGCGGTGATCACCAAGGTGATCCCGATGCCGGCCGATCTCGACGAAAACGACATGGAAGCCCAGATCGAGCTGGAAGCGGTCAACTACATTCCGTATCCGATCGAGGAAGTGAACCTGGACTTCGAGGTGATCGGGTCGATCCCGAACAACCCGGAGATGGTCCAGGTCCTGCTGGCGGCGTCGCGTTCGGAGAATGTCGAGCTGCGCCAGTCCGCACTGGAGCTCGGTGGCCTGCAGGCCAAGGTGATGGACGTGGAGGCCTTTGCGGTCGAGAACGCCTACGCCCTGGTCGCCAGCGAGCTGCCGGTGTCCATCGACGGCGTGGTTGCGCTGGTCGACATCGGCGCCACCATGACCACCCTCAATGTCCTGCGCGGCGGCCGTAGCCTTTACAGCCGCGAGCAGGTGTTCGGTGGCAAGCAGCTGACCGACGAGATCATGCGCCGCTACGGCCTGAGCTACGAGGAAGCCGGGCTGGCCAAGCGCCAGGGTGGCCTGCCGGAAAGCTACGAAATGGAAGTGCTGGAGCCGTTCAAGGAAGCCACGGTCCAGCAGATCAGCCGCCTGCTGCAGTTCTTCTATGCGGGCAGCGAATTCAACCGCGTCGATCACATCGTGCTGGCCGGCGGCTGCGCCGTGCTCGGTGGCCTGCCGGAGATGGTCGAGGAGCAGCTGGGCGTGCCGACCGTGGTCGCCAACCCGCTGGCGCAGATGACCCTGGGGCCGAAGGTGAACGCGCATGCGTTGGCCCAGGATGCCCCCGCGCTGATGATCGCGACCGGTCTGGCGCTGAGGAGCTTCGACTGATGGCACGCATCAATCTATTGCCCTGGCGCGCCGAACGGCGCAAGCAACGCCAGCGCGAGTTCTACGCAATGCTGGGCATGGCCGCTGTCGGTGGCCTGCTGTTGTCGCTGATGATCTGGTTCTATTACGACCGCCAGGTGAGCGGCCAGATGGACCGCAACGCCTATCTGGAAGCCGAGATCGAGAAGGTCAAGGAACAGAACAAGGAGATCGATCGCCTCGACGCGCAGAAGGAACGCCTGCTGGCCCGCAAGAAGGTGATCGAGGAACTGCAGGCCAAGCGCTCGCAGATGGTCCACCTGTTCGACGCACTGGTGCGCACCATCCCCGACGGCGTGGTGCTGACCGCACTGAAGCAGGAAGGGGATGTGCTGACGCTGGAAGGTCGCACCCAGTCCAATGCCCGCGTTTCGGCCTACATGCGCAACCTGGAGACCTCCGGCTGGATGACCAATCCGGAGCTGTCGATCATCGAAGCGCGTGACCCGGAGAAGGACAAGGATGGCAAGGTCGGTCCGCTGGCCGACATCAAGGCGCTGCCCTACGTGTTCGTGGTCAAGGTGAAACTGCCGGCACAGAGCGAAGAGGTCTCGGCGACGCCGGGCCTGAACGCCGATGGCTCGGTGGCGACGGCGGCGCCGGCACCGGTGGCTCCGTTGGCCGCAGGTCCGGATGCCGCGACGCCTGCGGCTCCGGCAGCGGGCCAGCCGGCAGCGGCTCCCGCCGCACCGGCCGCTGCACCGCCGGCCACTCCGGCCAAGCCGAACCAACCGGCCGCTCCGGCTGCCGCGCCGGCCCCGGCACCTGCCCCGAAGCCTGAGGGCAGCCGCCTGGCGCAGCCGCCGCAGGCCTTCAATGCGCTGCTGCAGGGGGACCGCGCATGAGCCAGAAGATCGACATCAAGAACCTGGATTTCAACGACATCGGCAACTGGCCGCAGAAGGCAAAGATCGTCTTCTGCTCGTTGCTGGCACTGGTCATCATGTTCGTGGCGTGGATGGCGCTGATCAGCGGCAAGCGCGAGGAGCTGGCCGGCCTGGAATCGAAGGAAGTCGAGCTGCGCACCGAGTTCACCAAGCAGCAGGAACGCGCGGTGAACCTGGAGCCGCTGAAGCAGCAGCTGGCGCAGATGGAGCAGGTGCTGCAGCAGATGCTGCGGCAGCTGCCGAGCAAGACCGAAATGCCCGACCTGATCATCGACATCTCGCAGACCGCGCTGTCCAGCGGCCTGACCAACGAGCTGTTCGAGCCGGAGCAGGAGCAGATCAAGGAGTTCTACGCCGAGAAGCCGATCAAGCTGCGCATGGTGGGCAGTTACCACCAGTTCGGCGCATTCGTCAGTGGCGTGGCCTCGTTGCCGCGGGTGGTGATCCTGACCATGCATGACATCAACCTCAAGCCCAAGGAAAAGACCGGCGGCAACGTCCGCAGCGGTGCACTGGAACTGTCCGGTACGGTCAAGACCTACCGTTACCTGGACGAGACCGAAGTGCAGGCGCAGCAGGCGGCCGACGCTGGCAAGGAGGGCAAGAAGTGATGCGCGCGCAGACCGTACGTGGTGCGATGGTGCTGGCTGTACTGCTGCTGGCCGGTTGCGGCCGTGGCGTGACCAGCACGCCCGGCGACGCACCGAACCTTGAAAAGTGGGTGGAAGGCGAGCGCGCGCGACCGGCGCAACCGCTGGAGCCGCTGCCGGTGATGCAGCAGTTCGAGACCTTTGAATACTCCGCGCAGGGCATGCGCGATCCGTTCACCGATGCCTGGACCAATCCGCAGCAGGGGAACGGCGGATTGCGACCGGACCCGAACCGGCGCAAGGAGCCGCTGGAAGGCTTCCCGCTGGATGCGCTGGACATGGTCGGCACCATCGGTACCGGTGCAGGCACCGTGGCGCTGGTGATGGGGCCGGACAAGGTCACCTACCGGGTTCGCCCGGGCGGTTACCTGGGGCAGAGCGACGGGCGGGTCACGGCGGTCTTCGAAGACCGCGTGGAGCTGATCGAACTGGTGCCGGATGGCGCGGGTGGCTGGCTGGAACGGCCGGCAACGCTCTCGCTTGAAGATCAATGATCGTTTACTGGGGATAGCACGATGACCTTTCACCAAGCCAAGGGGCTGCGTCCCATCCGGCGCTCTACCTTGAACCGTGTCAGCGCGCTGGGAGTCGCGCTGATGCTGGCCTGCGCTCCGGCGCTGGCTGCCGCACCGGCGGAAAAGCCGGTGGGCGCCACCGTGGCACCGGCCGCTGCGCCGGCAGGCCTGTCGGTGGCCAAGATCGATTTCAAGCGTGGCGATGACGGCGCCGGGCGCCTGATCGTGCAGTTCGACGGGCAGGGCGCGATCCCTGACCTGCGCACGCAGGGCAACAGCGTGGTGGTCGACGTCGGCAATGCCCGACTGCCGGCCAACCTGCAGAAGCCGATGAACGTCACCGACTTCGCCACGCCGGTACAGCGCATCGACGCCAAGCCGTCCGGTGCCGGTACCCAGCTGGTGCTGAGCACCGGGGGTGCCGTGGAGTCGCTGGCCTACCAGAGCGGCAATGAATACGTGGTCGAGATCAGCCCGCGACAGGCCCCGGCCGCCGTCGGCGCGGTCACCGCCGGCAGCGTCACCCAGGCGGCCAAGGCCGTCGGCCAGCGTGGTTTCACCGGCAAGCCGGTGACCTTCAACTTCCAGGACGTGCCGGTGCGCACCGTGCTGCAGTTGATCGCCGAGGAGTCCAACCTGAACGTGGTTGCGTCCGACTCGGTGCAGGGCAATGTGACCCTGCGCCTGGTCAATGTGCCATGGGACCAGGCGCTGGACATCGTCCTGCGCGCGAAGGGCCTGGACAAGCGTCGCGATGGCAGCGTGATCTGGGTGGCGCCGCAGGCTGAACTGGCCAAGTTCGAGCAGGAGAAGGAAGACGCGCGCATCGCCATCGAGAACCGCGAAGACCTGCAGACCGACTATATCCAGATCAACTACCACAGCGCCACGCAGATCTTCAAAGCGCTGACCGAGGCCAAGGGCATCGGTGGCAGTGGTGGTGGTGGCAGCGGCGGTGGTTCGGGCAGCTCGTCGCAGGAAGACAGTGGCTTCCTGTCTTCGCGCGGCCGCATCGTGGCCGACGAGCGCACCAACACGCTGATGATCAGCGACATCCCGAAGAAGATCGCGCGCATGCGCGAGCTGATCAACGTGATCGACCGCCCGGTCGACCAGGTGCTGATCGAAAGCCGCATCGTCATCGCCACCGATACCTTCGCCCGCGAACTGGGCGCGAAGTTCGGTGTCAGCGGCAGCCGTGACAATGTGTACTTCAGTGGCAATCTCGAAGCCAACCGCTTGACCCGGGAATCGCAGGTCAAGTCCGCGCAGGACAACGCCAAGGCCGAGCGCGACTGGATCGCCGGTGGCCGCGTGGGCCCGGCTCCTGTCCCGGTGGGCTCGACCATCACCCGTGGCCTGAACTGGAACCTGCCGGTGGCTGCCGCCAGCAACCCGGGTTCGCTGGCACTGTCCATCCTCAATGCCGGGTACCTGCTGGACGTGGAGCTGTCGGCCATGCAGCAGGAGTCGCGAGGCGAGGTGATCTCCAACCCGCGCGTGGTCACCACCAACCAGCGCGAAGCGATGATCAAGCAGGGCAAGGAAATCGGCTACGTCACCATCAGCGGTGGTGGCGCTGGTGGCGTGGCGACGCCGAACGTGCAGTTCAAGGAAGTGGTGCTGGAGCTGAAGGTCACTCCGACCATCACCAACGACAACCGCGTGTTCCTCAACATGCAGGTGAAGAAGGACGAAGTCGACCAGCTGATCCAGCTGGAGGGCTACGGCACCGTGCCGTCGATCAACCGCCGCGAAGTCAATACCGCGGTGCTGGTCGAGGACGGGCAGACCGTGGTGATCGGTGGCGTCTACGAATTCACCGATCGCAACAGCATCAGCAAGGTACCGTTCCTGGGCGACGTGCCGTTCCTGGGCAACCTGTTCAAGAAGCGCGGTCGCAACAAGGACAAGGCCGAACTGCTGGTGTTCGTCACCCCGAAGGTGCTGCGCGTGGCCAAGCAGAACTGAGCCACCGCTCCGAAGTCTTCGAAGAAGGGCCGCCCTGTGCGGCCCTTACTCGTTTCCGCCGGTAGATCCACGCCGTGCGTGGATGCGCCGTTCAGCCGTTCTTGATGCCAATCGCAAGGCACCCTGCGATGATGTCGGGAACCCGTGCCGTCCTGCGCCGGTCAAAGGCCCCCATGAACCTGCCACCGCCGATGCCCGAAACCATCTCGCCGCCGCCCGCGCCGGCCATCTCCCGCCTGCATGCGGCATTCACCGGACTGCGCGACGCGTTGTCGGCCGAGATCGTCGGCCAGGCGGCACTGGTCGAACGCCTGCTGATCGCGCTGCTGGCCGACGGCCATCTGCTGGTGGAGGGGGCACCGGGCCTGGCCAAGACCACGGCGATCCGCGCGCTGGCTTCGCGCCTGGAAGCGGACTTTGCCCGCGTGCAGTTCACCCCCGACCTGCTGCCGGCCGACCTCACCGGCACCGAGATCTGGCGCCCGCAGGAAGGCCGGTTCGAGTTCGTGCCTGGCCCGATCTTCCACCCGATCCTGCTCGCCGACGAGATCAACCGCGCGCCGGCCAAGGTGCAGTCGGCGCTGCTGGAAGCCATGGGCGAGCGCCAGGTCACGGTCGGCCGGCATACCTATGCGCTGCCGCCGCTGTTCCTGGTGATGGCCACGCAGAATCCGATCGAACAGGAAGGCACGTTCCCGCTGCCGGAAGCGCAGCTGGACCGCTTCCTGATGCATGTGCGCATCGGCTACCCGGACCAGGCCGCCGAATCGGAGATCCTGCGGTTGGCCCGTGAGCGTGCCCGTGGTGCATTGGGCGAGGCCGCGCCGGCGCCGGACAAGATGCCGATGCAGGACGTGTTCGATGCCCGCCGTGAAGTGCTGGACCTGCACATGGCACCGGCCTTGGAGCGCTACCTGATCGAGCTGGTGCTGGCGTCGCGCGACCCCTCGCGCTACGACGCCGGCCTGGGCCGCCGCATCGCCTGGGGGGCAAGCCCGCGCGGCTCCATCGCACTGGAGCGCTGTGCCCGTGCGCGCGCCTGGCTGGCCGGCCGCGACTTCGTCACCCCCGATGACGTGCGTGCGGTCGCCGCCGACGTGCTGCGCCATCGCGTGCTGCCCAGCTATGAAGCCACCGCCGAAGGCTGGGACGGCGAGCGCCTGGTGCAGGAGCTGCTGGCCCGGGTGCCGGCACCCTGAGCCTGCGCATGACCGATCGATCCCTGGAACAGGCACCGTCTGCGCTCGAAGGTGACGGGCTGCGCCCGCAGCTGGCCGAACTGGTCGCGCTGCGCCGGCTGGCACAGCGTCCGCCGCCGCCGCGCCGTGGCCGCACCGGCAACGCGGGCCAGGCACCATCCCCGCTGCGCGGCCGCGGCATGGAGTACGCCGAGTCGCGCGAATACGTGGCCGGCGACGACGCGCGCCACATCGATTGGCGCGTGACCGCGCGCACCGGCCGCGCCCATACCAAATTGTTCCAGGCCGAGCGTGAGCGGGTCAGCCTGATCGTGGCCGACACGTCGCCGGCGCTGTACTTCGGTACCCGCGTGCGCTTCAAATCGGTGCAGGCCGCACGCGCGGGTGCTGTTGCCGCGTGGTCGGCGCAGCGCCGTGGCGACCGCGTGGGCGCGCTGCGTGGCAGCGACCGCGAAGCGCCGATCACCCCCGCAGGTGGGCCGCGCGGTGTGCTCCGCGTGCTCGACGCGCTGACTCGCTGGTATGCACAGCCGCCGGCCGACGATCTGGGCCTGGAGCGCGCGCTGGACCATGCCGGCCGCGTGCTGCGCCCAGGCGCGCGCATGCTGGTGCTGGCCGATCCGCAGCAGGCCATCCGCATTCCGCCCGCGCGCTGGAGCGCGCTGGCCCAGCATCACGACCTCAGCCTGGTGCTGCTGGTCGATCCACTGGAGCTGCGGCCACCGTCGGCGGCGTTGCAGTTCCAGACCGCGCAGCAGCGCATCGGTCTCGACCTGCGCCGCAGCGACGTGCAGGCGCACTGGCAGGCGCATTTTGTCGAGCCGCTGCAGGAGCTGCGGCGCCAGCTCGGCGCGCGCCGCGTCGACGTGCAGGTGCTGTCCTCCGATGCGCCCAGCGACGCCTGGCTGGCGCCGTCGCCGACCGAGGTGCCGGCATGAGCGCCGCGCTGCCGTTGCGCGATGTGCAGCTGCCGCCGGCACCGTCATGGTGGCCGCCAGTCCCCGGTTACCTGATGATCGGCGCGGCGGTCGTGCTGGTGCTGCTGGTGATCGCCGTGGTGATGTGGCGACGTCGCCGCCGTCGCCAGCGCTGGTTGCAGCTGTTCGATCAGGAACTGGCAACCGCCCCCGACGCTGCGGCCGAACTGGCGGCCATCGCCGGACTGCTGCGCCGTGCCGCACGCCATGCACGGCCGGGCAGTGAATCGCTGCGCGATGACGCCTGGTGGCAACGCCTCGACCCGCAGCGCACGCTGGCCGATGACCACCGCAGCCTGTTGGCCGAAGGCGCCTATCGCCCGCGCGTCGACAACCGCGACGTGGCGGCCATACGCAGCTGGGCCCGCGAACGCTACCTGGCGATGCTGCTGGAGCGCCGCCGATGAACCTGCTGGCAAGCTACTGGCTATGGCCGGACCTGCAGCTGGCGTGGCCGCTGGCTTTGCTGGCGTTGCCGTTGCCGCTGCTGATGCGCTGGTGGAAGCGCCGTGCAGCGCCGGGTGCTGCACTACGCGTCCCCTACGCTGCCGCCGAGCTGGAAGCGCTGTCCGGTGGTGGCCGCGTCGACGTGTCGTGGCTGCGCACGCTGCTGCTTTGGCTGGGGTGGTGTGCACTGTGCATCGCGCTGGCGCGACCGCAGCAGCTGGGTGACGCCATGACACCCCCGCAGCAGGGCCGACAGATGATGTTGGCGATGGACGTGTCCGGAAGCATGGGCGAGGGCGACATGGTGCTGGGCGACCAGGCGGTCGATCGCCTGACCGCAGCCAAGGCCGTGCTTGCCGACTTCCTTGATCGTCGTGCGGGCGACCGCGTCGGCCTGCTGATCTTCGGTGACCGCGCCTACACGCTCACGCCGCTGACTGCGGACCTGGCCAGCGTGCGCGACCAGCTGCGCGACAGCGTGGTCGGCCTGGCCGGGCGCGAGACCGCCATCGGGGATGCCATCGGCCTGGCGGTCAAGCGCCTGCGCACCCAGCCGGAGGGACAGCGCGTGCTGATCCTGCTGACCGATGGTGTCAGCAATGCCGGTGTGCTGGAACCGCTGCGCGCCGCGGAAGTGGCGCGCGCCGAGGGCGTGCGCATCCACACGGTCGCATTTGGCGGCGATGGCAGCATGCGGTTGTTCGGCATTCCGATTTCCACCGACCAGGATCCGGTCGATGAGGCCACCCTGAAGAAGATCGCCAGCATGACCGGCGGCCAGTTCTTCCGCGCGCGTGATACCGCGCAGCTGGCCGGGATCTACGCCGAGCTCGATCGCCTGGAGCCAGTGGCCGCAAAGGGCCCGAGCCTGCGCCCTCGCGAGGAACGCTATGCGTGGCCGTTGGGGCTGGCGTTGCTGCTGGGCGTGCTGGCCTGGCTATGGCCGGAGCGTCGCCGATGATCGCGTTTGCTTCGAATCTTCCCGATTGGAGCGCATTGCACTTCCTGCGACCGGAGTGGTTGTGGGCGCTGCTGGCGCTTCCCCTCATCCTCGCGCTGTCGCTGTACCGGCAGCGACGCAGTGATGCGTGGCGGCAGGCGGTGGACGCACACCTGTTGCCACATCTGCTGGCCGCGGGTGCGAAGCGTCGCGTGCGCCTGCCATGGGCGCTGCTGCTGGGCTGGACACTGGCATCGCTGGCGATGGCCGGGCCGAGCTGGCGGCAGCAGGCGCAGCCGATGTTCCAGGCCAGCGCACCGCTGCTGGTGGTACTGGACCTGTCCAGCCGGATCAGTGCAACCGATCTGCCACCGTCGCGCCTGCTGCAGGCGCGCGCGAAAGTGGGCGAGCTGCTGCGCGCCCGCCAGGGCGGGCAGGTGGGCCTGGTGGTGTATGCCGATGATGCCTACACGGTGGCGCCGCTGACTGATGACGGCAGCAATGTTGCGCTGTATCTGGATGCGCTGGCGCCGGACGTGATGCCACGCGATGGCCAGCGTGCCGACCGCGGCATCGACTGGGCAACACGGCTGATGCGGCAGATCGGTGCGCTGCAGGGGCAGATCCTGCTGGTCAGCGACCAGGCGGATGGTGAAGCTGCACTGGCGGCAGCGCAGGCACGCAGCCTGGGCCTGCAGGTGTCGGTGCTGGGCCTGGGCACGCCTGCCGGTGCGGCCTACCGCGATGGCAGCGGGCAGATCCGCCAGGCTGCGCTGGATGAGGGCAGCCTGCGCGCGGTGGCCACTGCAGGCGGCGGCCGCTATGCACGCATCGCCGCCGATGACAGCGATCTGCGTGCGCTCGGTGTACTCGACGCGCGCGAAGGCACGGCGGCGCAGCGGCCGGGCGAAGGCAGGCAGTGGCGTGACGAAGGCTTCTGGCTGCTGCCGCCGGTGATGCTGCTGGCATTGCTGGCCTTCCGCCGTCGTGCGCTGCTGGCGGCGGTGCTCGCGGTCGGCCTCGTGCCATGGATGAATGACGCGCAGGCGCAGGCACCTGCGACGCAGGCCTCGCAACCCGCGCAGGGCACGCTGTGGAAGCGTAGCGACCAGGCGCAGCATCAGCGCCTGGCCGAGGGGGTCCAGGCTTACCGCAACGGCGACTTCACCACTGCACGCAAACGCTTCGAAGGCATCGACAACGATGCCGGTTGGTACAACCTGGGCAACACGCTGGCACGCGAAGGCAACTACGACGAAGCGATCGCCGCCTACGACCGCGCGCTGGCGTTGCATCCCGGCATGGCCGATGCGGTCGCCAACCGTGCCGTGGTCGATGCCGCGCGCAAGCGCAGGCAGTCGGGTGGCAAAGGCCAGGATCATCAGAAGCCACCGCAGAGCGGGCAGCAGAAGCAGCAGAACGATACCCCGGGCCAGCAGAGCCCGCAGGGCCAGAAGCCGCAGCAGGGCCAGCAGAATCCCGGCCAGGGCCAGCCGCCGTCGGGCCAGCAGGGGCAGCCCAAGGCGGGTGACGACAAGAACCCGTCGAGCCCGCAGCCCGGCCGCGATGGCCAGCAGGCGCCACCACAGGTGGAGGATGCCAAGGCACAGGCCCAGGCCGATGAGCAGCAGCGCCAGCGCATGCAGCAGGCGATGCAGCAGGCACGCGAAGGCGAGGCTGGCAAGGACGGCAAACCCGTACCGGGGGCTGAGGGCCGCACACCGCGCGAGCGCGAGGAGCAACAGGCGGTGGAAGCGTGGATGCGGCGTGTGCCGGATGATCCGGGCGCGTTGCTGCGGGCCAAGTTCCAGCTGGAAAACGAACGCAGGAAGAGGGAAGGGCGATGACGTGGGCGATCAACATGCACGGGCACTGGTCACGGCCGGTACTGGCGGCGCTGTTGCTGTGGCTGCCGCTGCTGGCCTGGGCGCAGCCACGCGCCTGGCTGGATCGCGACCGCATCGCGATGGGTGATACGGTCACCCTCAATGTTGAGAGCGATCAGGGCGCTCCCGACTTCACGCCATTGCGCACCGACTTCGACCTGAGCGGCCAGACCAGCAGCCGCCAGGTAGAATGGAGCAATGGCAGCATGCAGCAGCGCAACCTGTATGGCGTGGCGCTGACGCCGCGGCGCAGTGGTGCGCTGGTGGTACCGGGCCTGCAGGTGGGAAGTGCGCGAACCGCGCCGCTGACGCTGCAGGTCGATGCGGCCGCCGTGGCCGGACCTGACAGCAATGCGATGGCCTTCATCGAAACCGTTGTCGATGACGATACGCCGTACGTGCAGCAGAGCGTGGGCGTGGTGGTGCGGTTGTATTTCGCCTCGCAGCTGGCCTCCGGCGAGCTGGTGCTGGATACCCCGGCGGGCGCGTCGTTGCAGCGGGTGGGCGACGACCGCACCGACGTACGGCAGGTCAACGGGCGCCGCTACAACGTGGTCGAGCGACGTTTCCTGCTGATCCCCGAGCGCAGCGGCGCGTTGCGGCTGTCCGGTGCGCGTTTCAGCGGGCGCAGCGCCGGAGGTTTCTTCGATGACTTCTTCGGGGGCGGCGATGGCCGCATGAATGCCACTGGCGCAGACCGCACGTTGCAGGTGCAGGCACAGCCGGCACAGGCGCCGCAGCCGTGGTTGCCCCTGCAGAGCCTGCAGCTGCGCTACACCAGCGCGCCCACCAGTGCCCGTACCGGCGAGGCAGCCAACGTGGTGGTCGAAGCGGTTGCCGAAGGCGCGACCCGAGCACAGTTCACCGACCTGCCGGTGCCGGATGTCGGCGCCAACGCGCAGGTGTTCGCCGAACCGGCACAGTACGAAGAGACCTTCAACGGCAGCACGCCGCGCCTGAAGATCACCCGCCGCTATTCGATTGTGCCGCGCCAGCCGGGTTCGCTGGTGGTGCCGGGACCACGCCTGCCCTGGTGGGATGTGCGCAACGGCAAGGCACAGGAAGCGAAGCTGCCGGACCTGACGCTGGCCGTTGCGGCCGGTACCGGCGCCGCCACTGCCTCGCCGGCAGCGCTGCCACCGATCGACACCGCTGCCGCGCTGCCGGGCAGCGATGGACAGGATGGGCGTATCGCCGCGACCGATCCACGCGCCAGCGGCCTGTCCGAGCGTCCGTGGCCGTGGATGGCGGCGGCCATTGGCCTGGCGCTGCTGTGGCTGCTGACCCTGTTGTGGGGCTGGCAGCGAGGCCGACGCCCGCGTGTGGCGGCGCCTGCAGCCGGCACGCCCTCTGTGCCGACCGTGGTGAGCGGGCGTGCCGGCTTGGCCGAACTGCGCCGTGCGCTGGATGGTGAAGGCTTCGACCAGGTGGAGGCACGGCTGTGTGCGATGGCCGGTGTGAAACGCATCGAGCAGGTGATCGCCCGGCTGGATGACCCGGCCCAGCGCCAGGTGTTGCTGGACCTGCAGCAGGCGCGCTGGGGCGGGCAGGGCGAACTGGCCCCGTTGCGCACGCGCCTGCGCGAGGTCTTCCGTGACGGACCGCACTGGTCGGCGGCTAAGGGCACCGCCGAAACTGGCCTGGCGCCGCTGTATCCACCGCGGCGAACCTGAACCGGCGCCGCTTGCGCGCTTTGTTAGAGTGCATTCATTTTTCGAGGAAACCCGCGCATGACAGTAGCTGCTGCCGACAAGAAGAAGTTGCCCCTGCATTGGAAGATGGGCATCGGCTTTGCGATCGGCCTGATCCTGGGACTGATCGTGCACGCCCTGGGCGGCAGCGTCGATGGCCTGCAGGCCGGTGCCAAGTGGGTCATGGACTACGTCACCACCCCGGCGTCGGGCCTGTTCCTCAACCTGATCTTCATGCTGATCGTGCCGCTGATCTTCTCGGCGCTGATCATGGGCGTGTCGGAGATGGGCGACATCCGCGCCCTGGGCCGCATCGGCTGGAAGACCCTGGCCTATACCGTGCTGCTGTCCGGCATTGCCGTAGGCATCGGCCTGGTGCTGGTCAACCTGCTCAAGCCGGGCGCCGGCGTGGATCCGCAGGTCGCCGCGATGATGCTGTCGGAGAACGCCGAGCGCAGCAAGGAAATCGTCGCTGGCATCCATGGCACGCCGAAGGGCATGGACATGCTGCTGTCGATCGTGCCGAGCAATGTGCTGCAGGCCGCGTCGGACAACGGCGCGATCCTGTCGCTGATGTTCTTCGCGCTGATGTTCGGCATCGGCATGGTACTGACCGACAATGAGAAGGTCGCCCCGCTGCGCCGCGCCATCGAAGGCGTGTTTGAAATCTCGATGACCCTGATCAACCTGGTCATCCGCCTGGCCCCCTATGCGGTGGCCTGCTTCATGTTCAACCTGGCCGCGCTGTTCGGCTTCGAGCTGATCATCCGCCTGGGCGCCTACGTGGGCGTGGTGGTGCTGGCACTCGGCCTGCACATGGTGGTGACCTACGGTACTGCCGTATGGCTGTCTGGCCGCTCGCCGCTGTCGTTCTTCCGCGATACCCAGGAAGCGACGGTGATGGCGTTCTCCACCGCCTCCAGCAACGCGACCCTGCCGACCGCACTGCGCGTGGCGGACCAGATGGGCCTGCCGCAGCGTGTGTCGCGCTTCGTGCTGACCGTGGGTGCCACCGCCAACCAGAACGGCACCGCCCTGTTCGAGGGCGTGACGGTGATCTTCCTGGCCCAGTTCTTCGGCGTGGACCTGAGCATTGGCCAGCAGATCATGGTGATGGCGGTCTGCATCCTTGGCGGCATCGGCACGGCGGGCGTGCCGTCGGGCTCGCTGCCGGTGGTGGCGATGATCTGCGCGATGGTCGGGGTGAACCCGCTGGGCATCGGCCTGATCCTGGGCGTGAACCACTTCCTGGACATGTGCCGTACCGCCCTGAACGTGACCGGCGACCTGGCCCTGACCACGTTGGTGGCCAAGGGCGAGTCCCATGACGGACCGGCGCTGGGCACGCCCCTCGATTGAACGCGCCCTGAATGCCATGGATACTATCCCGACGCATGGAAGGCGTCGGGATTGGCGCCGTGCGAAAGGGAGCAGAAATGAGGATTTCGTACGTGATGGTCGCCGCCCTGGGCCTGCTGGCTTTCGACGCCAGTGCCCAGAAGGCCTGTGAAACCAACTACACCAAGACCGGCAGCTTCTTCGCCGGGCGCACCTTCACCACCTGGGACGTGGTGCCCAACGTTACCCCGGCCGACGCTCTCAAGCGTATCCAGATCGAGGGCGTGAAGTCGGGCCTGAAGGTGGCCAGCGTGGACAAGGACCTGGGCATGCTGACCCTGGAACAGAACGTCCAGTTCAATGGTGGCCAGACCACCCTGCCGTGGAACGTGCTGGTTGAAGCCGAGGGCAAGGGTTCGAAGATCACCGTGACCAAGACCACCCCGGCTACCTACGCCACTGGCGAGGACTTCCAGAAGAAGTCGATGTGTGGCGTGATCGAGGCTGCCGCGCCCAAGTAAGGGGTTGGCGGGACCAGATCCCTTTCACCGGCAAGGGATCTGGTCCTACGCCTGAACCCGGCCCCGCGTCTGTGGGACAATAGGCCGCCCGCACGTCCGCGGCCGCCTCCCGATTCCGACAGA
Organism: Stenotrophomonas sp. DDT-1; assembly: GCF_001580555.1. NCBI lineage: Bacteria > Pseudomonadati > Pseudomonadota > Gammaproteobacteria > Lysobacterales > Lysobacteraceae > Stenotrophomonas > Stenotrophomonas sp. DDT-1. Next base: position 58,687 of record NZ_LEKR01000017.1, on the reverse strand, counting down.
ACCATGACGCAGCCTACCCGTCGCCAGTTGGCCAACGCCATCCGCTTCCTCGCCGCCGATGCGGTTGAAACCGCAAAGTCCGGCCACCCCGGCATGCCCATGGGCATGGCCGACATCGCCGAAGTCCTCTGGAACGACTACCTCCGCCATAACCCGAGCAACCCGCACTGGTTCAACCGCGACCGTTTCGTGCTGTCCAACGGCCACGGTTCGATGCTGCAGTACGCGCTGCTGCACCTGAGCGGTTACGACCTGCCGATCGAGCAGCTCAAGCTGTTCCGCCAGCTGGGCAGCCACACCGCCGGCCACCCGGAGCGCCACGAGACCCCGGGCGTGGAAACCACCACCGGCCCGCTGGGACAGGGTTTCGCCAATGCCGTGGGCTTCGCCCTGGCCGAGAAGCTGCTGGCACAGCGCTTCAACCGCCCGGAGCTGGAAGTGGTCGACCACCGCACCTGGGTGTTCATGGGTGATGGCTGCCTGATGGAAGGCGTGTCGCACGAAGCCGCCTCGCTGGCCGGCACCTGGGGCCTGCACAAGCTGGTCTGCTTCTGGGACAACAACCACATCTCCATCGACGGCAACGTCGAGGGCTGGTTCACCGACAACACCCCGGAACGTTTCGAGGCCTATGGCTGGAACGTGGTTCGCGATGTTGACGGCCACGACCCGGAAAGCATCAAGGCCGGCATCGAGGTCGCGCTGTCGCAGAGCGACAAGCCGACCCTGATCTGCTGCCGCACCACCATCGGCTTCGGTTCGCCGAACAAGGCGGGCAAGGAATCCAGCCACGGTGCCCCGCTGGGCAAGGACGAGCTGGAAGCCACCCGCAAGCAGCTGGGCTGGGAATACGGCCCGTTCGAGATCCCGCAGGCGATCTACGACGGCTGGCGCGCCAATGGCGCCGGCACCCTGCGTCAGGCCGAGTGGGAACAGCTGTTCGACAAGTACGCCAGCCAGTATCCGGCAGAGGCGGCTGAGCTGACCCGCCGCTCGCACGGCGAGCTGCCAGCCGACTTCGTTGCCAAGGCCGATGCCTACATCGCCCAGGTGGCCGCTGAAGGCCCGACGATTGCATCGCGCAAGGCCTCGCAGCTGGCCATCGAAGCCTATGCGCCGCTGCTGCCGGAAATCGTCGGTGGCTCGGCCGACCTGGCGCACTCCAACCTGACCCTGTGGAAGGGCAGCAGGTCGGTCGCCAGCGACGACGCCAACGCCAACTACGTGTACTACGGCGTGCGCGAGTTCGGCATGACCGCCATCGCCAATGGCCTGGCCCTGCACGGTGGCTTCATTCCGTTCGACGCCACCTTCCTGGTGTTCAGCGATTACGCCCGCAACGGCGTGCGCATGAGCGCGCTGATTCCGGCCCACGCCATCCACGTCTATACCCACGACTCGATCGGCCTGGGCGAAGACGGCCCGACCCACCAGCCGGTGGAGCACCTGGCCTCGCTGCGCTACATCCCGAACAACGACGTGTGGCGCCCGTGCGATGCGGTCGAGTCGGCGGTGAGCTGGAAGGCCGCGATCACCCGCCAGGACGGCCCGAGCTGCCTGGTGTTCAGCCGCCAGAACCTGCCGCACCAGCCGCGCAGCGCCGAGCAGATCAAGCAGATCGAGCGCGGCGGTTACGTGCTGGCCGATGCCGCCGGTACCCCGGACGTGATCCTGATCGCCACCGGTTCGGAAGTCTCGCTGGCTACCGAAGCCAAGGCCCAGCTGGATGCGGCCGGTATCAAGACCCGCGTGGTCTCGATGCCGTCCACCGACGTGTTCCTGCGCCAGGATGCGGCCTACCGTGAATCGGTGCTGCCGAACGCGGTGCGCAAGCGCGTGGCCGTGGAAGCTGGCGTCACCGGTTTCTGGCGCCAGTTCGTAGGCCTGGACGGTGCGGTGATCGGTATCGACACCTTCGGTGCCTCGGCCCCGGCCGACCAGCTGTACAAGCACTTCGGCATCACCACGGCGCACGTGGTGGAAGCGGCCAAGGCGCTGTAAGCAGCGACATGGAGTGATGAAGGAAAGGCCGGCGCAAGCCGGCCTTTCTCTTTTTCTGCGGGGCGAAACGAATCGGTCGTCTTGCCAGTAGATCCACGCCGTGCGTGGATAAACGCTACATCGCCTCGCGCACGTCCATTAACGCGAACCCCAGCAGGTTCAATCCGCGCCACTGTGCCGGGTTGTGCGCGTCGGCGTGGTCCTTGGCCAGGCCGATGCCCCAGATGACGTCCACCGGGCTGGCTTCGACCAGCACCCAGCCTTCGGTGGAGCGCAGGAACGCGCCCAGTTCCGGGTTCTGCGCGAACTTGGCCTTGTTGCCCTCCACGACTAGGTCGTAGCGTGCCTGCGTCCAGAGCGCCTCGTCGAAGCCTTCGATCTTGCGGCCGAGCGCCTTGGCCTTGTCCGGCGTGGCGCTGGCGATGATCGTGTCGAGCAGGCCGGTGGCACCGAACAGGCGCGCCTTGCCGGCCATCATGTAGTGCTCGGCGGTGCGGTAGTGCATGCCATCGATGTCGAAGCCTGCGTCATACCACTGGCTGAAGCACGAGGCGGACACACCGATGCGCGGCGGCTGGTGGCCCCAGAAGCAGAGGTAACGCAGGTCTTCGCCTGCGGCCTGGCGCTGCTGCAGGTCACGCAGGAAACGGGAGTCGTCTTTCATCGCTACAGGATACCGCGTCAGCGACGGCGCTCCGGGAGCTGCCAAGCTTGGTTGGCAGCGATCCCCATTCGCCGGGCATGGCCCGGCGCCACCAGTGCTTACGCAGTGCGCGCCAGTGCCAGGCGCAGCAGTCGCGCATCCAGGCGCTCTGCGAAATCCTTCGGTGCCTGCAGACCCATGCGCTGCAGGTACACCGCATCGCCGTCGCCGGCCGGTTGCCGCAGCGCTGCCCAGACGGTGCGCAGCTTGCCGCTGCGGGTCTGCGTATTGGCCTTCAGCCAACCCAGCGCTTTGACCAGCACCTGCTCGATCTCGTTGAAGTCGCTGCCCAACGGATAGTCCGGCAGGCTGCCATCGGCGCGGAACGGTGCCAGCGCTGCCGCCAATGCCTGCGGCGTATTGCGCTGCAGACGCGCCGGATCCGGTTGCGCGGCCGCCAGAAGCTTGCGCGCGGCCTGCGCCTGCTGCAGCAGCTCATCCTGGAACGGCGCCTCGGTGATCGCGGTCATTGCGTGCACGCAGTCCTCGTCGGTCAGCCCGCGCAGATCGGCGATGCCGTACTCGTTGAGGTAGATGTCACGCAGGTGGCGAGGGATGGTGGTGTGGCCGTAGTTCCAGCGCACGTTCGATTCCCGGCGGCCCTTGTCATCGCGTGCGGCACGGAACATCAGCACGCTGCGCGCTTCCGGCAGGGCATGTGCCATCGCCACGAAGTTGTACTGGCCGCCCACGCCGGACACCACGCGTCCATCGTCCAGCGCATCCGATACCGCCGCGCCGAGCGCGGTAGCCATCATGCAGGAATTGAAGAAACGCGCATGGCGGCGCTGCAGGCGCTCCAGTGCCTCGTTACCGCCATACAGCTGGTTGATCTCGCTGATGCGGCGCATGCCGATCGCACGGCATTCGTCTTCCGGCAGCGTGCGCAGCCACTCGTAGAACTCCGGCGAGCCCAGGTAGAACGCGCCATGCAGGTACTCGCCTTCCGCGGCGAGGGTGGCGTGGTCGATCGACAACGTGCTGCCATTCTCGATGCGCTGCATCAGCGCCAGGTCGTCGTGCACCTTGCGCCTGATCACCCCGGTCTGCACCAGGCGGCGGAAGCCTTCATTGAGCATCTCGCTGCAGCCGTACAGGCCCACCTCGAACGGATCCACACCGCCGATTTCCTGCACCAGCGGGTGGCTGGCCAGCTGCGGATCCAGCGCGTGCAGCACGCGGCGGTAGCGCGCGTTGTCGGTGTGGCGCAGCACCAGCGCATGGCTGAGGGCATCGGCCAGCGTGCCGATGCCGATCTGCAGGGTGCCGCCATCGCGTACCAGGGTGCTGGCATACAGGCCGATGGCGTAGTCGGCGTCGCCGACCGGCTGCCGCGGCAGCCCGAACAGCGCCGGGTACGGCGGAGGCGGAGTGATCACGAGATCGAAGAACGACACATCGACCGTCGCCGAGCCGCCCAGATAGGGCAGCTGCGGATCGATCTCGGCAATCAGCAAAGGGCGTGGCAGGCCACGCGCGGTCATCGCATCGAGCGTGTCCTGGGTGATGTCGTTGTTGCACGACAGCGAAAGCCGACGGTCATTCGGCCGCATCGCCACCTTCTGCACGATCACCTGCGGCGCGCGCTGCGCGACCGCGTCGGCGGCATGGGTGTAGTTCAGGCTGGTATAGCTGGATTGCGCCCGCCGCGAACCGAGCAGGGCGCCGGACTGCATGTAGAACTCTTCCACCTGCACGTGCGCTGGCAACGCGTCGCGCGCGATCGCATCGGCATAGGCCAGGCGCGGGAAATCGTCGCCGAAGTGGCGCTGCGCGAACGGCGCAAGGAAGCGTGCCTCCAGGCCGTTGCCACGCGCCTTCGGCGGGTTCAACGACAGCGCGGTATACAGCTGCAGCGGCCGTGAGGGATCGTGCTCGACGCGCGCATACAGGGCGTTGAGCAGCCGATGCGGCTTGCCCAGTGCCAGCGGTGCCCCGATCCGCAGCGGCCCGTCCACGCGCGCAAACAGCCAGTCGACGGCGGCGTCCAGGTCGGTGAGGTGTTCGGTCATGCGCGGCGGTCCTGCGTGTGGGGGAGTGCGGGCATTACAGCATGTCGGGCTTGAACCGCCGTCGACGCGAGACTTCTGCGCCGGACACCATGAACTGCCCATCGCCGCGGTAATGCACCGTGCGCGGCAGTTTCGGCCGGGGCGCAACATGGGCGCGCACGATCTCCCAGATGAACAGATTGCTCGACGCCACCTGGCTGTCGTCGTACAAGCGGCATTCGAAGTTCGAGTGGCACTGCCCGACCAGCGGCGCGCCGACCTCGCGCGCGGGCAGCGCATCGAGCCCGAAACGGGCGAACTTGTCGACCTCGCGGCCGCTGCAGTTGCCGATGTCCACCACGGTATCGAGCAGTTCCACGCCGGGTACGTTGATCACGCACTCGCCACTGCCGACGGCCAGTGCATGGCTGTGGTTTTCATTCCACAGGTAGGTGGCGACCAGCGACGGCGAGAAGCCCATCACCATGTGCCAGCCCATCGTCATCAGGTTGTGCTGGCCGCGCCAGGCGGTGCTGACCAGCACGATCGGGCCGGGTTCGAGGAAGCGGCGGGCCTGCTCGACCGGGAATTCCTTCTTGGGAAGCGCTTTCATCCGAGGCCTCGGCTGGGAGGGCTCGATGCTGGCGCAAAGCCGATGAATCCGGAGTCGAGGGGCTTGACAGCCGGTTCGATTACGAGCGTAATCGAACTGTCGATTACGGATGTAAATCATGACCCCGATCAGCGAAGCCGAAGCCGTTGTGATGGAGGTGCTGTGGCATCAGGCACCGCGTAGTGCCGACGAAGTGGTCGCCGCGCTGGCCCACCGTGACTGGGCCGAGCCGACCATCAAGACCCTGCTCAACCGCCTGCTGACCAAGGGCGCGATCGCCGCCGAGCGCGATGGACGGCGCTATCTGTATCGCCCGCTGTTGCAGCGCCAGGCCTGGGTGGAGGCGCAGAGCCAGGACTTCATCGGCCGTGTCTTCGAAGGGCGCGTGGCGCCGCTGGTGGCGCACTTCAGCGAGCGCGGCCAGCTGAGCGCACAGGACATCGCCGAACTGAAGAAGCTGATCCAGGAGCTGGACCATGACTGAGCTGCTCGGTGGACTGTGGCAGGCCAGCGTGTGGCTGGCCATGGGGGTGATCCTGCTGGCCGTGCTGCGACCGCTGCTGGTGTGGGTGGGGGGCGCTGGACTGGCTTATCGCAGCTGGTGGTTGTTGCCGATGCTGCTGGTGACCTTGCTGCTGCCGTTGCCGCAGGCTGCGCTGTTGCAGCACGTGCCGACAGTGCCGCTGAAAGTCGAGCCAGGGGCGGTGGACGAACTGGCAGGGCCGTCGCTGCCATGGGCACCGCTGTTGCTGCTGGCATGGGCGCTGGGCATGGGCATCTGCCTGCTGCGCGACCTGCGCGCACAGCGTCGTTTCGAACGGCGCATGGGCCCGCTGAAGCCGCGCGCCGATGGCAGCTGGCAGGCCAGTAGTGATCCAGGCCTGCCAGCACTGGTTGGCCTGTGGCGGCCGCGAATCGTGGTTGGCCCGGACTTCGATCAACAGTTCAGCGCACAGGAACAGGGGCTGATCCTGCAGCACGAGCGCAGCCACCGTCGCAATGGCGATCACTGGGCCAACGGCGCGTTGCTGCTGGCGCGCGCGGTGTTCTGGTTCCACCCGCTGCTGTCCTGGGCCGCACGCCGCTTCCTGCGCGACCAGGAACTGGCCTGCGATGCCCGTACCATCGCCCCGCAGCCTACGCTGCGCGGCCTTTATGCCGGCACGCTGCTGAAGGCGCAGCTGGTCCACCCGGTTGCGCCAGCGGTCTGCCATTGGCGCAGCCAACCCGTGTTGAAGGAGCGTATCGCCATGTTGAAGCAGTCCAAGCGGAAGGCATTGCCGTGGGTATCGGGGCAGGTGCTGGTCGTCGGGTTGTGCCTGGGAATGGGCGCAGTAGCGTGGGCCAGCCAGGGCGGTGCGATGGCCGGCCGCCCGGCAGCGGCGGTCACGGATCGGGAGATCCAGGTCGTCAAGATGCCACCGCCCTCCTATCCCAGGTCCGCGTTCGAGCAACGCCAGGTGGGCGTGGTGAACCTGCGCGTGGAAGTGGACGCCAGCGGCCAACCCACCGATGTCAGAGTGCTCAGTGCCACCAATCCGGGTGTGTTCGACGCGGTGTCGATCACCGCAGCGCGCAGCTGGACCTATCGGCCGGCGATGAAGAACGGCAAGCCGGTGGCAGGCGCAGTGAAGATTCCGATCACCTTTGCGATGGACAACAGCGAGGACGCCCAGTGAAGTCCGCGCCGCTGCTCGTGGTGGCGGCGCTGATGGTGGGGTGTGCGAGCCAGGAACGGCTGGCCACCGTGCACACCCGCAGCGAGAATGTCGGCCACCAGCGACTGCAGCCGCAGGCGGACGGTGGCAGTGGGCAGTTGCAGGCGTATTCGCTGGGTGCGACCGAAGGCTACCGGATGCCGCAGTTGTACGCGGCACCGGACCCGGAGGTCGGCGATCGTGACCCGCGTGCGGAACTGGCGCCGACCACGATCTGCCTGCAGGTGGTGGTTGATGCCAACGGCGTCGTCGAGCGCAGCCTGCCATTGACCGATCGCCCGGAGTGCGCGGCAGGTGCTGCGGGCGAGAATGCGCCCCTGCTGCAGGCCGCGCAGGAGGCCGTGGCGATGTGGAAGTACTCGTCCGCAGCGGTCTGCCACTTCGCGGCTGGCAAGGTGCCTGCCGACCGCGGCGACTGTCGCGGCGCCGAGCGCGTCGAGCCGGTGGCGGTCACCCTGCAGTACGCCTTCACCTTCGAGATCGTGAAGGGCCAGCACGTGGTGCGCACGCAGGGAAAATGATCGCTCGCGATGACCGGGGTAGCGCCGGGCCATGCCCGGCGGGCGCAGCGGCGTGGATCAGGCCCCACCCTGGATGTTGGCCTTCACCGCCGGTTGCATCAGCTTCGGTTCTTCCAGCGTGGCATCGCGGGCCTGGCGCACGCTGACGAACTCTGCCTCGGCCACGCCGTCATGCACGTGGATGTTGTGCGCGCGCTGTTCGCCGATGGTGGTTTCGTTGGCGAAGTCGCGGCCGCCCGGGCCGTAGTCGTGGCAGACGAACACGCGGGTGGCATCGGGCAGGGCCAGCAGGCGCTGGATCGAGCGGTACAGCTGTGCGGCATCGCCACCCGGGAAATCGCAGCGTGCGGTGCCTCCGTCGGGCATGAACAGCGAGTCACCGGTGAACAGCGCATCGCCGATCAGGTAGGCGATGCTGTCGCTGGTGTGGCCGGGCACGGCGATCACCTGTCCTTGCAGCTCGCCAATGGCAAAGGTTTCGCCGTCGCTGAACAGGTGATCGAAGATCTCATCGGCGGCCGGAAGCTGCAGGCCATAGCGCGGCGCGAACGTGGCCTGCACCGCGCGGATGCCTTCACCGATGGCCAGCGTGGCCTGCGGGAAGCGCTGCTTGAGCCGGCGCCCGGCCGATACATGGTCGGCATGGGCATGGGTTTCCAGCAGCCAGCGCAGCTGAAGGTCCTGCTGTTCGATGGCCTGCAATGCCCCGCGCAGCGGTGATTCGCTGCTGGCGTCGGTGTCCGGGTCGTAGTCCAGGACCGGGTCGATCAGCGCCGCCTCACCGCTGGCCGGATCGCTGACCAGGTAGCTGAAGGTATTGCTGTCACGGTGGAAGAACGACTGCACCTGGACCGGCATCGGGATTCTCCTCAGCGCGTGCCTAGCACGCGATTCAGCAACTGCGCCAGGTTTTCACCGGCCAGTCGCAGCTGCGCTTCGGCCAGCGGCCGGTAGCGCTCGGTGTATTCGTCACCGATTTTATGCGACGCCGGATAAACGCCAGCTTGCATGGAGATGCGGCAGCTGGCTTCGGCCCAGGCCTGCGGGTCGCGCTGCGGGTTGGACTGGCGCGCCAGCTTTGGCGCGCGCTGGCCCTGCAGCACCGGCAGGTAGCCGGCATCGTCCAGCTTGCGGGTGTTGAGCATGCCGCTGTCCCACAGCGAGTGCAGGTTGGTACCGCGGTTGCCGAACTGCAGCTGGAAATCGTTGCCGCCCTTGTCGTGGGCGTAACCGGCGTGCATCGGCTGGTGGATATCGCCGACCAGGTGCACGACGAACTTCAGTGCCTGCAGGCGCTCGCCATCGGTCAGGCTGCGATCACCGAGGATGGCGCTCTGTGCCTTCAGGGCCTCGACGATGCAGTTGCCGTTCTTGCAGTGCTTCGGTGCTTCGTAGTGGCAGTCGTCTTCGGCGATGTTGACGTAGTGCCAGCCGGCCGAGCGACGGCCCAGACCCGGGTCCTTGGCGCGCAGCTGGTCGGCCCAGGGCGCGATGCTGGCCAGCGTGGCGTCTGGCTCGATGGCCAGCAGGCGGTCCACTTCGGCGCGGGCGGCGGGGTTGAGGCGGGCGTCGGCGACTTCGGCAACCAGGCGGTGGCCTTGCGCGCCCCAGGCATGGGCGGGGGCGGAGACGGACAGCAGGGCCGGCGCCAGGGCGGCGGCGAGGAACAGGGAGTGCAGGGCTTTCATGCGCACATTCTAGCGGGGTAGGTGGATTGAAGAGCGGCGCGTTCCTGTTCCGAAGTGGGAGCGCAGAGGGAGGGGCGGCGGGACACGCCGTAAATCCGTCCCTGGGGCTCGATGGCGCCATCCATGGCGCCAACGGTCCCGCCGCCCCTCCCGCTGCGCTCCCCTCCAAACATGGCGGCGGAGGCGGATGTAAACGTCAAAGGCAGGATCAAAAACAAATGCGGGATCAGAATCGGCCTCCTGCAGTTGCAGGCAACCATTACGCTTCGAATGACCGGGCGTGCTGCTGCTTTTGCTTGAGCTGGTACGCGCGCGCAGATGGGAAGGGTGGAGAGGGTGAGGTGAGCGGGACCGTTCGCCGCATGGATGCGGCGATCGAGCCTACAGGGACGTATTTACGGCGTGTCCCGATCACCTCACCCTCTCCGCCCAATTCCAGAAGCCGGTGCTTCTCGCACAAACAAAAAAGCCCCGGCAATCACCGGGGCAACATGCTGCGAGGGTTTGTGCGTGCAGCGGGGGAGCGGGGGCGAAGCCCCCGCAATCAACACACCGCTTAGAACTTGAAGACGTAGGACGCGCCGTAGACCAGCGGATCGATGTTGACGGTGCCGATCTTCTCGCCGTTCAACTTCACCTTGCTGTCGATGTCGATCCAGCGCATGTCCACGCGCAGGGCGCCCTTCTCGCCGATCGCGAAGTCGATGCCCGCATGCGCGGCCAGGCCCCACGAATCCTGCAGCTTCAGCTTGCTGCCGGCCAATGCACCGGTGGTGTCTTCGCTGAAGAAGGTGGTGTAGTTCACGCCCGCGCCGATGAACGGCGACACCTTGCCCTTGCTGTTGAAGTGGTACTGCACGGTCACCACCGGCGGCAGCTGCTTGGTGCTGCCGACGCGGCCCAGGCCGTTGATGTTGATGTCGTGCTTGAACGGCAGTGCGGCCAGCACTTCGATGCCCAGGTTGTCGGCGATGAAGTACTCGCCGGTGATGGTCGGCTTGACGTCGTTGTCGACGTCGACCTTCAGGGTGCCGCCGGCCAGCCAGCCGTTGTTCGACTTCGGCGCCACCTGGTGCACGCCGGCCGAAACGGTCCAGTCGCCCTTGGACTGGGCCATGGCCGGGGCGGCGGCGAGGGACAGGGCGGCGGCCAGGCTGGCCACGATCAGGGGGGAGGTCTTGCGCATGGGGGTGTTCTCGTTGCTGGGTGGATGGCGACAGTCTCGGCCTCACGCCGCGCTAACGCTTTGATCCGGATCAAATCCTGTCCGCCGACCTGCTGGCGGCCCGGCCTGGCCCACGGTGGCCAGCCTCGGCCTGCTAGACTTGTGGGCCCTATCCATCCCGCCGCACCCGTCGCGGCTGCAGGAGCTTGAGAAATGGCAATCAAGGTTGGTATCAACGGTTTCGGTCGCATCGGGCGTAACGTCCTGCGCTCGGCGGTGCTGAACTTCGGCGACGACATCGAAATCGTGGCCATCAACGATCTGCTGGAGCCGGATTACCTGGCCTACATGCTCAAGTACGACTCCGTGCACGGCCGCTTCGAGGCCGACGTGGCGGTGCAGGGCAACGACCTGCTGGTCAACGGCAAGAAGATCCGCCTGACCCAGGAGCGCGACCCGGCCAACCTGAAGTGGGACGAAGTCGGCGCCGACGTGGTGCTGGAAGCCACCGGCCTGTTCCTGACCAAGGAAACCGCGCAGAAGCACATCGATGCCGGCGCCAGGAAGGTCATCATGTCGGCCCCGTCGAAGGACGACACGCCGATGTTCGTGTTCGGCGTGAACGACAAGACCTATGCTGGCCAGGCAATCATCTCCAACGCCTCGTGCACCACCAACTGCCTGGCCCCGCTGGCAAAGGTCATCAACGACAAGTGGGGCATCAAGCGCGGCCTGATGACCACCGTGCATGCGGCCACCGCCACCCAGAAGACCGTCGATGGCCCGTCCAACAAGGACTGGCGCGGTGGCCGTGGCATCCTGGAAAACATCATTCCCTCGTCCACCGGTGCGGCCAAGGCCGTCGGCGTGGTCATCCCGGAACTGAACAAGAAGCTGACCGGCATGAGCTTCCGCGTCCCGACCTCGGACGTGTCGGTGGTCGACCTGACCGTCGAGCTGGAGAAGGAAGCCACCTACGCCGAGATCTGCGCTGAAGTGAAGGCACAGAGCGAAGGCGCGCTGAAGGGCATCCTGGGCTACACCGAAGACAAGGTGGTGGCCACCGATTTCCGCGGCGAGACCTGCACCTCGGTGTTCGACGCCGACGCCGGTATCGCCCTGGACGGCACCTTCGTCAAGCTGGTGACCTGGTACGACAACGAGTGGGGCTACTCCAACAAGTGCCTGGAAATGGCCAAGGTCATCGCCGCCAAGTAAGGCCGGTGTGGATCGAAGACGGACCCCGGCCTGGCCGGGGTTCGTCGTTTATGGGCCCCACCCTGTCGTAGCATGGGGCGGTCGACCGCCGCCGCTGGGGCGCGGGATCGCATTGGAAGCACGCAATGGAAGCACTGATAGCCCTGGTCGTACTGGTTCTTCTGGCCATCCCGCTGTTGCTGGTGGTCGCGCTGGTGATGATTGCCGGCCTGCGCCGCCGCGTCGCTGCGCTGGAAAGCGCGATGGCCGCCGCGCCGGCCGCCGTCAGGCCGGCCGCCACCGCATCCGCGCCTGAACGGCCTGGGGCCGCACCTGCTGCCAGCGCCGATCCACCGTTCCTGCGGCCGGCCGCCGCTGCTGTGCCTCAGCCCCCGCAGCCACCGGTGCGCGAAGCAACGCCCACCGGGGTGCCTGTCCCCCGTCCTGCTGCGCCACCGCCGGTGCCACCGGTGCCGGTGCAGCCGCCGCTGCCTTCCGAACCGGCACTGCCCAATGTCATCGAGCGTGGCATCGGTGCGGTCAAGCGCTGGTTCACCGAAGGCAACGTGCCGGTCAAGATCGGCATGCTGGTGCTGCTGGCCGGTGTCGCTGCGCTGCTGAAGTACGTCAGCGACCAGGGCTGGCTGGTGCTGCCGATCGAACTGCGCCTGGCCGGCGTCACCGTGGCTGCGCTGGGCCTGCTGGCCTTCGGCTGGCACCAGCGCGAACGCAGGCGGCTGTTTGCGCTGGCGCTGCAGGGCGGTGCCATCGGCGTACTGCTGCTGACCATCTTCGCGGCGTTCAAGCGCTTCGACCTGATTCCGCCGGCCTTTGCCTTTGCCAGTTCGATCGCACTGGTGGCCGGGCTGTGCGTGCTGGCGGTGGTGCAGAACTCGCGCACGCTGGCCGTACTGGGCATCCTGGCCGGCTTCATGGCACCGCTGTGGTTGTCCACCGGCAGTGGCAACCACGTGGGGCTGTTCAGCTATTACGCCGTGCTCAACGCGGGCATCTTCGCCATCGCCTGGTTCCGGCCATGGCGCGCGCTGAACCTGCTGGGTTTCGCCTTCACCTTCGGCATTGGCACCTTCTGGGGCGTGCTGCAGTACGCACCGGACAAGTTCAGCAGCACCGAGCCGTTCCTGGCGCTGTTCTTCGTGTTCTACCTGCTGATACCGCTGCTGTACGCGCGTCGCCAGCCGGCCGGCCGCCGTGACCTGATCGATGGCAGCCTAGTGTTCGGCACGCCGCTGGTCGCGTTCTCGCTGCAGGCGGGCATGCTGCACGCGCAGCCGATGACGCTGGCGCTGTGCGCGCTGGGCCTGGCGGCGATCTACGCCGTACTGGCGCGGGCACTGATCGCGCGCGCGTCTTACACCGTGCTGGCGCAGTCGCATGCGGTGCTGGCGGTGGGCTTCGCCACGCTGGCGGTGCCGCTGGCATTGTCGGCGCGCGCCACCGGCGCCGTGTTTGCACTGGAAGGTGCTGGCCTGGCGTGGTTGGGGCTGCGCCAGAAGCGCTGGCTGCCGCAGGTCTCCGGCGCGTTGCTGCAGATCGGCGCCGCATTCGCCTTCGTTGCCGGTGGCGATCACTGGCACGAAGACCTGCGCTTCCTGATCAACCCGACCGCCATTGGCGCGCTGCTGCTGGCCCTGGCCGGCTTCGCGTCGGCGTGGAGCTACCAGCGCAGGCCGCGTCATGAGGTCGCACTGGTGTATTACCTGTGGGGCCTGCTGTGGTGGCTGGGCGGCCTGGTCCATGAGATCACCCGCTTCTTCCCGTACCGCACCGAAGTGGACGCGTTGCTGGTGCTGGCCGCGGTCACTGCCTGGCTGGCGGCCGAAGCGCAGCGTCGCCAGCCGGCGCGTGCGCTGGGCGTTACTGCGCTGGCCATGCTCGCGCTGGGCTTCCCGCTGGCCCTGATGCAGAGCGATGCACACCACCAGCCGTTCGCCGGTCATGGCGCGCTGGCCTGGGCGGTGTTCGCGGTGCTGGGCGTGCGGACCCTGCTGTGCCTGCGCCAGGGCGGCGATACCGTGGCCCGCATCGCGCAGTTCCTGTGGTGGCTGCTGTGGCCGTCGCTGCTTTCGCTGCTGGCCTTGTGGGGTGGTGGCGAGGCCGGCCTGGCGCAGGGTTGGACGACCCTGCTGGTGACCTTGCCGTGGCTGCTGATGGCGGCGCTGTCGCTGTGGCGCTGGAACGCATTGCGCTGGCCGCTGGGCGCGGCCTTCGACAGCGTGCGCGTCCCGCTGCAGTGCGTGCTGTTCGGCCTGCTGGCGATCGGCTGGCTGTTCGGCCAGCTGCTGCCGGGCGACGCCGCACCGCTGCTGTGGCTGCCGGTGCTGAATCCGGCGGAGATCGGCCAGTGGCTGAGCTTGTTGCTGCTGGCGCGCTGGCTGTACGGCGATCAGCAACCGCAGGCACCGCAGGCATTGCTGAACATCCGCATGCCGCTGCTGGCATTGGCGGCCTTCCTCGCGTTGACCAGCCTGGTGCTGCATGGCGTACACCAATGGGGTGGACTGGCGTGGAATGCGTCGATGATGCGCTTCAGCCTGGCGCAGACCAGCCTGACCGTGTTGTGGAGCGTGCTGGGTGTGATTGCCTGGGTGTGGGGTTCGCGTCGCAGCCAGCGTGTGTTGTGGATGGTCGGTGCCGTGCTGATGGGCGTGGTGCTGGCCAAGCTGGTTATTGTCGATCGCCAGCACCTGGGCAACCTGCTGGGCATCGCATCGTTCATCGCCTACGGCCTGCTGTGCACGGTAGTGGGTTATCTGGCACCGGCACCGCCAAGCGCGGCGCCGACCGTGGAGGAAACGCAATGAGGAAGTGGAGCAGGGCGCTGCTGCCGGCGATGTTCGGCATGCTGGCCGCCGTCGTGGTACAGGCGGCTGATTACCGCACGCAGTATGCCGAGCAATGGCCGCTTACATTGTCCAGTGCGCAGTCCGGTGCCTACCGTATCGTGCTGGAGCCGGCGATCTACCGCCGTGCCGTAACCGCCGATCTCAGCGATCTGCAGGTGTTCAACGCGGCCAGCCAGTTGTTGCCGTCGGCACTGCTGGCGCCGGACCAGCCGCTGGCGCAGTCGCCGGTGCAGCGTGAACTGCCGTGGTTCGTGCTGCCGCCGCTGGCCGATGCCCAGCGCAACGACCTGCAGCTGCTGACCGAGCGCGATACCGATGGGCGCGTGCGCCGGGTCGAAGCGCGGGTGGGTGGCGGGGCAGCGGCGAGCGGGCAGGGCGGCTGGCTGATCGACGCCAGCATGCTCGACCAGCAGCCGCTGGCGGCACTGGTGCTGGACTGGACCGACAGCGGCCAGCCGCTGCAGGCGCAGGTGCAGCTGGATGCCAGTGACGACCTGCAGCACTGGCGATCGATTGGCCGCGACGTGCCGCTGGTGGATCTGCAGCGCGCCGGCAAGCGCCTGCTGCAGCGCCGCCTGCAGGTGGACGGCGCTGCACGCTACCTGCGCATCCTGGCGCAGGGCGACTCGCGCCTGCCGACCCTGCGCGGCGTACTGGCGGAACTGCCGCCAGCACCGGCCACGCTGCCTTGGGAATGGCTGTCGCTGGAGCCGACGTCGTTGGGCAAGGGCGAGTACACCTTCGAGATGGATGGCCGGTTCCCGGTGGCGCGTGCCGATGTGGCCAGCACCGATAACAGCCTGGTGCAATGGACGCTGTTCAGCCGCGATGACGAGAGTGCGGAATGGCAACGTCGCAGCGCGCCGTGGATCGCCTACCAGGTACAACAGGGCACGCAGGGCCAGCGCCAGCAGTCGGCGGCACAGCCGCTGGGCGGGGTGCACCGCGACCGCTACTGGAAACTGGTGGCGAATCCGGCGGAAACCGCCACCGCGCCGACACTGCGGTTGGGCTACCAGCCGGAAGTGCTGGTGTTCCTGAGCCAGGGTGCGGCGCCCTACGCACTGGCGGTGGGCAGCGCGACCGCGCGCCGCACGGACGCGCCGATCGGGGTGCTGATCGAGGAACTTCGGCAGCGCAACGATCCTTCGTGGCAGCCGACACTGGCGCGCCTGGAAGGCAGCCCGGAGCCGCTGGCCGGCGATGCAGCACTGAAGCCGCAGCGCGATTGGAAATCGTGGTTGCTGTGGGCGTTGCTGGGCCTGGGCGTACTGGTGGTGGGTGGCCTGGCGCTCAGCCTGCTTCGGCAGAAGCCTGCGCCTTCGGAATAGGTTCCAGCGAACGGCGCAGCCCCTCGTGGGTGGGCGGTTGGTCGCGTAAAGCAAAAGCAAAAGCAGCGCTTGGCCGGGCGGGGCGGGTTCGCGGGGGACGCCGCAAGTACGTCCTTGTAGGCTTGGCAGCCGCATCCATGCGGCTGACACCCCCGCGAACCCACCCCGCCCGGCCTCTGACAATTTCCGTGTGCGTCCACCCACGGAAAGAAAAAAAGAAGAGCAAAAGCTGTTTGGCAGGGCGCTCTTTGTAGAGCCGAGCCCATGCTCGGCTGCTGTTCGCGATAGACCCCGCCGAGCACGGGCTCGGCTCTACATTTTTCTCCGGCACCAGAAACCGCTTTTGCCTTTGCCATCTGCATCACCTCAGGTGCCTGTCGAGGCCGGGGCGGTGTGGGCTGACACCCCTGCCAGCCCACACCACCCCTGCCCACTCACAGCACCACGAAGCGCCAGCGCTTTGGCCGTTGCCGTTGCTGTTGCATTTGCCCTGCGCCTCTGCCTGCCGCAGGCATCGGCCCTCCCACCAGCCGCACCCGATACAATGGCCGTCTGCCGCAGTCCGGCATCCCGTCCCCGAGCCAAAGAGTTGCCCATGTCCATTGTCCGCATGACCGACCTCGACCTCTCCGGCAAGCGCGTGCTGATCCGCCAGGATCTGAACGTGCCGATCGAGAATGGCCGCATCACCTCCGAACAGCGCATCACCGCTTCGCTGCCGACGCTCAAGCGCGCGCTGGAGCAGGGCGCGGCGGTGATGGTCACCTCGCACCTGGGGCGCCCGAAGGAAGGCGTGTGGAGCGAGGCCGATTCGCTGGCACCGGTCGCCCAGCGCCTGTCCGAGCTGCTGGGCCGCGAAGTTCCGCTGGTGCGCGACTGGGTCGACGGCGTCGACGTGCAGCCGGGCCAGCTGGTGCTGCTGGAAAACTGCCGCATGAACGTCGGCGAGGGCAAGGATGACGAGGCCCTGTCGAAGAAGTACGCCGCCCTGTGCGACGTGTTCGTGATGGATGCCTTCGGCACCGCGCACCGTGCGCAGGCCTCCACCCACGGTGTCATCCGCTTTGCACCGGTCGCGGCCGGTGGCCCGCTGCTGATGGCCGAACTGGACGCGCTGGCGCAGGCGCTGGATGCACCGGCCAAGCCGCTGCTGGCCATCGTCGCCGGCAGCAAGGTCAGCACCAAGCTGGAGTTGCTGGCCAATCTGGTCGGCAAGGTCGACCAGCTGATCGTCGGTGGCGGCATCGCCAACACCTTCATCGCCGCAGCTGGCTACAACGTCGGCAAGTCCCTGTACGAGCCGGACCTGCTGGACACCGCGAAGAAGATCGTGGCCGATGCCAAGGCACGCGGCGCCGACATTCCGCTGCCGGTTGACGTGGTCACCGCCAAGCAGTTCCTGCCCGACGCTGCCGCAGAAGTGAAGGCGGTCGATGCCGTTGCCGAAGACGACCTGATCCTGGACATCGGCCCGCAGACCGCCGCGCAGTACGCGCAGCTGATCGAGAAGGCCGGCACCGTGGTCTGGAACGGCCCGGTCGGCGTGTTCGAGTTCGAAGCCTTCAGCAAGGGCACTGAAGCGCTGGCCCGCGCGATCGCCAGCTCGAAGGCGTTCTCCATCGCCGGCGGTGGCGATACCCTGGCCGCGGTCGACAAGTTCGATATCGCCGGCGACGTCAGCTACATCTCCACTGGTGGTGGTGCGTTCCTGGAATTCCTGGAAGGCAAGACCCTGCCGGCTGTCGCCGCACTCGACGCGCGCGGCGCATGAGTGCCGAGCGCGGCAAGGATGTGCTGTTCTTCGATCTCGACGGCACGCTGATCGATTCGCAGGTGGGCATCACCGCCTGCATCGCCTATGCGCTGCAGAAGATGGATCATCCGGTGCCGCCGCAGGAAACCCTGCTGGGCTGGATCGGTCCGTCGCTGCGCACCACCTTCGCGCCGTTGTTCGTCGAACCGGCGCGGGTGGAACAGGCCGTGGGCTACTACCGGGAGCGCTTCGACGTCGAAGGCTGGCGCGAGCACACGGTGTACCCGCAGGTGGAAGGCACGCTGCGCACGCTGCATGGCCGTGGACACCGGCTGGCGGTGGTCACCGCCAAGAACGAGCCGCACGCGCGCCGCATCCTCGCCCACCTGCCGTTCGGTGGGCTGTTCGAGGAGATCGTCGGTTCAACCCTGGATGGCTCGCGCAGCCACAAGCCGGAACTGGTCGGCGAAGCACTGCGCCGGCTGCAGGTGCAGCCGGCACAGTGCTGGATGATCGGCGACCGGCGCATGGACATCGAAGGCGCGCGCCACCATGGCCTGCGCAGTGTCGGCGTGCTGTGGGGCTTTGGCGGAGAGGCGGAATTGACGGAAGCCGGTGCCAGTCAGCTGGCACGTGAGCCGGCGCAGCTGGAAACGCTGCTGGCCTAGCTTCCTGTAGAGCCGAGCCCATGCTCGGCCCCACAGAACCGCCCCTGCGCCAGCGTATGTCCGGACGATGTCCGCTTCATGACCCGCGAAGTCAGGCGGCACAAGGCTGTAACCGTATACATGCGGCGTGAAGGATGTGCTAATTTCCGTTCTTTACCGGGAGAGGCCCATCCACCATGTTCGAGCGTCAGCGTCGCACCAAGATCCTTGCTACCCTCGGTCCGGCCACTGACCCGCCGGGCGTGCTGGAGGATCTGTTCCGCGCCGGCGTCAACGTGGTGCGCCTGAACTTCAGCCATGGCGATCCGTCCGGCCAGGCCAAGCGTGCCGCCGAAGTGCGTGCCGCTGCGGCCCGCGTGGGCGTGGAAGTGGGCATCCTGGCCGACCTGCCGGGCCCGAAGATCCGCATCGAGCGCTTCGCCGAAGGCAAGGTGCAGCTGAAGGCGGGCGACCGCTTCGACCTGATCGCCAGCGAGAACGCCGGCCCGGGCACTGCCAGCGAGGTGGGCGTGAGCTACCTTGGCCTGCCGCAGGACGTCGGCCCGGGTGATGTGCTGCTGCTCGACGACGGCCTGATGCAGTTGCAGGTGGTGGAAGTGCAGGGCGACCGTATCGTCAACACCGTGCTGAATGATGGTGTGTTGTCCGACCGCAAGGGCCTGAACAAGCAGGGCGGCGGCCTCTCGCTGGGTGCGCTGACCGAGCGCGACAAGGAGCTGATCGGCATCGTTGCCAAGATCGGCGTGGACTTCATCGCCGTGTCGTTCTGCCGCAATGCGCAGGACATGAACGATGCGCGCGACATCGCCCGTTCGCACGGCTGTGATGCCGCGCTGGTGTCGAAGATCGAGCGCACCGAGGCAATCGAGAACCTGGAAGAAATCGTCGAGGCCAGCGACGTGGTGATGGTCGCCCGTGGCGACCTGGGCGTGGAAATCGGCGATGCCGAGCTGCCGGGCCTGCAGAAGAAGATCATCAAGGCCTCGCTGGCGCAGAACAAGGTGGTGATCACCGCCACGCAGATGCTGCAGTCGATGGTGGAAAGCCCGATCCCGACCCGCGCCGAAGTACTGGACGTGGCCAACTCGGTCATCGACGGCACCGACGCAGTGATGCTGTCGGCGGAAACTGCCGCTGGCGCCTACCCGGTCAAGGCCGTGGAGGCGATGGCACGCATCTGCCTGGGGGCCGAGCGCCAGTTCCAGACCGAGACCGACTTCAACGCGTCGCCGCGCAACCTGGAACGTGCCGACCAGGCGATTGCCATGGCCACCATGTTCCTGTCGCAGCACGTGGGCGTGCGCGCGATCGTGGCGATGACCGAATCCGGTGGCACCGCACGTTACCTGTCGCGTTTCCGCGCCAAGGCGCCGGTGTTCGCGGTGACGCGCCATGACGGCGCGCGCCGCCAGATGGCGCTGATGCGCGATGTGTTCCCGATCAACTTCGACAGCCGCGGCCTGACCCCGCGCGAAGCCGCGCGCGGCAGCATCCGCCTGCTGGTTGAATCGGAACTGCTGCAGGCCGGTGATCGCGTCGTGTTCACCAGTGGCGAGCACATGGAAACCCACGGTGCCACCAATACCCTGCGCCTGCTGGAAGTGGGTGAGGACGGCCGCGCCATCGGCCTGGGCGACCTGTAAGTAGTGCTGCCCTGGGGCCGGCGCCGCGTTGCGGATCCGACCCCGGGGGCAGACCCCCGCAGAGGCCCTGACCCCCGACGGCGGGACACGGCGTGTCCGGTGCGGACATTGGAAGCGTTTCCATCCTGTCCTCCACGGCGAGGCAACGGGCCGCGGGGCTATACTTGTGTTTTTCCCGCACCCGCCACAGGAAATACATGAGCATCGAACAGCTGGCTGAAACCGCCCAGGCCATGGTCGCCCCGGGCAAGGGCATCATCGCGATCGACGAATCCACTGCTACCATCGCCAAGCGTTTCGCCGGCGTCGGTATCGAGAACACCGAGGAGAACCGTCGCGCCTACCGCGAGCTGCTGCTGACCACGCCGAAGCTCAACGAGCACATTTCCGGCGCCATCCTGTTTGACGAAACCATCCGCCAGTCGACCAAGGACGGCGTGCCGTTCGCCAAGTACATGGCCGACCACGGCATGATTCCGGGCATCAAGGTGGACAAGGGTGCGCACCCGCTGGCCGGCTGCCCGGGCGAGCTGGTGACCGAAGGCCTCGATGGCCTGCGTGAGCGCCTGCAGGAGTACTACAAGCTGGGCGCGCGCTTCGCCAAGTGGCGTGCGGTCATCAACATCGGCGAGAGCATCCCGTCGGGCACCTGCATCGAGTCCAACGCCCATGCGCTGGCCCGCTATGCAGCGCTGTGCCAGGAATGCGGCCTGGTGCCGATGGTCGAGCCGGAAGTGATCATGGACGGCGATCACGACATCGAAACCTGCTACGAAGTCACCGAAGCCACCCTGCGTTCGCTGTTCGACGCCCTGTACCAGCAGAACGTGCTGCTGGAAGGCACCATCCTGAAGGCGTCGATGGTCATCTCCGGCAAGGGCTGCGATGAGCAGGCCGACGTCGAGGAAGTGGCCGAATCGACCGTGATGTGCCTGAAGAGCACCGTGCCGGCGATCCTGCCGGGCGTGGTGTTCCTGTCCGGTGGCCAGAGCGACGAGCAGTCCACCGAGCACCTGAACGCGATGAACCAGCTGGGCAACCTGCCGTGGCCGCTGAGCTTCTCCTACGGCCGCGCCATGCAGCAGGCCGCGCTGAAGCTGTGGGCCAAGGACATGAAGGGCAACTACGCTGCTGCCCAGAAGACCGTGTACGAGCGCGCCAGGGACAACGGCCTGGCGGCGCTGGGCAAGTGGAACGGTTGATCCGTCCCATCGCTGGATGAACAAGGCAGCGCCGGCATCACGCCGGCGTTTGCTTTTGCGGGTATCTTTTCCGCCCCCATGCGCCTGGCCGGTGCGTGGGAACCACATGGAAGGCCAAGGAGAAACAACATGCGTTTGGCAGCAATCACACTGGCCGTAGCCACGGTCCTGGTCGTCGGCGGGTGCAACCGCATCGGCGGCGGCGCGGATGCGGGCAAGGCCGCGTCGCTCGATTTCGACAAGCCGGTCTCCGGCGAGATCACCTCGCGCAGCGGCATCAACTTCAACGACGGCAGTCATCACCAGCTCTACCAGATCAAGCTGGAAGACAGGGATCTGGTCGGCCTGAAGCTTACTGGTGCCCTCAGCGGTTCGATTGCCGTGTTCAACAATGGCAGCCTGGTATCCACCAGCAACACCGGCTATGAGCGCGAGGGGGACGTCTCGCTGGCTTTCCGCGCCAACGGCAGTGGTACCTACCAGGTGGCAGTCAACGCCGATGGCCCGACCGCGTTCGGCCCTTATCGCCTTCGCGCCGAGAAGCTGAAGCCGTACGACGGCAAGCCGCTGGTGGGCAGTGGCGAGATCGTCGATATGCTGGCCAGCAACTCGCAGGACTACACCTTGCAGGTGGACAAGGCGGGCCTGTACGAGATCCGGCTGGTCTCGGATGCCTTCGACCCGGTGCTGAAGCTTTCCGGGCAGGGCGTGGATGCCGAGAATGACGACGGCGGCGACAGCACCAACTCGCGCCTGACCCTGTCACTGAAGCCGGGCAAGTACACGCTGACCGCGCGCGGCCTGGGCGACGGCGTCAGTGGCATGTTCACCTTGTCGGCCAATCGCATCGAGCTGCCGGGCAACCTGGTCGATCGCGATGGCACCGCATTGCCGAAGTCCGGCAGCGTGTACACGATGCTCGACAACGATGGCGTCCGCCGCTTCCTGCTGACGTTGGACCGTCCGACCAATGTGCGGTTGGATGCGATCTCCGGACAGCTCGATACCGTGCTGCGCGTGGTTGGCGGCGATGTCGAACTGACCGACGATGACGGTGGCAACGATACCAACGCACGCCTGGAAGAAGCATTGCCGGCTGGTCATTACACCGTCGAGGTGTCCAGCCTGAGCAACGGCGCGGGCATGGTGGAAGTACGCGTGCAGGTGGACGGCGCCAGCGCCGACGAGGCTGCGGCCTCGGCGGCAAGTGCCGCTGCCGACGCCGCCGCTGCTGTGGCCGATGACGCCACCGCGGTGGAAGCTGCCAGCCGTTGAACGTGTTCCACACTCCGTGGGAGTGTGGACAACGGTGCTACAGGAAAGGCCGGGCAATGCCCGGCCTTTCCTTGACGCTGACCGCCGGATTCAGTGCGCGGCGGCAAGGCCCGCATCACCCAGGGGCGGCAGCAGCGACCCACGCGGTTCGCTGTCAGCACTTTGCCCGGCGGCGCTCAACGCCTGCTGGTAGGCCTTGGCCGTTGCGGTATTGAACGCCACCAGCACGATGCGCATCGGTTGCGCATGGCTGCGCTGCCAGGCCAGTGTTTCGGTGACAGCGATCTGCGCGGCCTGGTACAACGGGTAGCCATACACGCCGCAGCTGATCGCCGGGAAGGCGATGGAGTGCACGCCCAGTGATTCGGCCAGCTGCAGTGACTTCCAGTAGCAGTTGGCCAGCAACGCCGGTTCATCGCGCTGGCCGTCGTGCCAGACCGGGCCTACCGTGTGCAGTACATGGCGCGCCGGCAACGCATGGGCACCGGTGGCGCGCACTTCACCCGTCGGGCAACGCACGCCCGGGCGCAGCTCCGGCAACTGCTCGCATTCGGCCCGCAAGGCGGACCCGGCTGCACGATGGATCGCGCCGTCTACACCGCCGCCACCGAGCAGCGTTTCATTGGCCGCGTTGACGATCGCATCCACCGCCAGGGTCGTGATGTCGCCCTGCCAAACCTCGATCTTCATGCGTCCGTCTCCTGCCTGTGAGGTGATCCGCGCAGCATCTGCGCCGGCTGTTCCCACGGTAGGGGACAGGGCATCGATGCTGCGTCATGACCGTCTCACGCGCTGCGATCCGACGGCCTTCGCGCACGATGGCGGGCGACGCCTTCACGCAGGCTGAAGCGGGAAGGGGGCGGATCCTTTTCCGAATGGAATAGGCTCTGATCCCGGCTGTTACGGCAGGCCGGCCAGCCAGTCGTCGTCGGATCCTTCGTTCACATCGGCGAACAGCGGTGTGGAGAAGTAACGTTCACCAGTATCCGGCAGCATCGCAAGGATCACCGAGCCCGGTTCAGCGCGGGCAGCGATGTCCAGTGCGCTGGCCACGGTGGCGCCGGCGGAGATGCCGACGAAGATGCCTTCCTCGGCGGCCAGGCGACGCGCGGTGGCGATCGCGCGATCATCTTCGACCGAGACCAGTTCATCCACCACGTCGCGGTTGAGCACGTCCGGCACGAAGTCCGGGGTCCAGCCCTGGATCTTGTGCGGCTTCCAGTCATCCCCCTTGAGCAGGGCGGCGCCGGCCGGTTCGGTGGCGATGATGCGGGTCTGCGGGCGTGCCACCTTCAGCACTTCGCCTACGCCAGTGAGCGTGCCGCCGGTGCCCCAGCCGCTGACGAAGTAATCCAGCCGCTTGCCGGCGAAGTCGCGCAGGATCTCGGCAGCGGTGGTGTTGCGGTGATACGCCGGGTTGGCCGGGTTGGCGAACTGGCTGGCCAGGAACCAGCCGTGCTGCTCGGCCAGCTCGGCCGCCCTGCGCACCATGCCGCTGCCGCGCTCGGCGGCCGGGGTCAGGATCACCTTGGCGCCGTAGGCACGCATCAGCTTGCGGCGCTCGACCGAGAAGGTTTCGACCATGGTGGCCACGAACTTGTAGCCGCGCGCGGCGGCGACCATCGCCAGTGCTACGCCGGTGTTGCCCGAGGTGGCCTCCACGATCGTGTCGCCCGGCTTGAGCAGGCCACGTGCTTCGGCATCGAGGATGATCGCCAGCGCCAGGCGGTCCTTCACCGAGCCGCCCGGGTTGAACGACTCGACCTTGGCGTAGACGCTGACCTGCGGGGGCGCCAGGCGCTGCAGCCTGACGATGGGGGTGTTGCCGACGGTATCGAGGATGGAGTCGTACAGGGCCATGGGAGCGCTCCGGAAACGGGGCCGCGCCGGGTTACGGCGGGCGAAGGGGGGAGGGCTGGCCGTTCAGGCCAGCGGCTGCCGGCTGACCGTAGCGCCGGCATATGACGCCCGGAAATGACCAGATACCTTTCTTAAACAACCTTTGGTTATAAGCTGGTGACGGCAATTGACCCTAGAGTGGACTTCCGCCCCATGCCGCCTGCCTGCCCATGACGCTGACCCAGCTGCGCTACCTGGTAGCCATCGCCGACGCCGAGCTGAACATCACGCTGGCCGCCTCGCGCGTGCACGCCACCCAGCCCGGCCTGTCCAAGCAGCTCAAGCAGCTGGAGGACGAGCTCGGCTTCCTGTTGTTCGTGCGCAAGGGGCGCAGCCTGGAGTCGGTTACCCCGGCCGGAACCGAAGTCATCGCGCGTGCCCGCGCGGTGCTGGCCGAAGCCAACAACATCCGTACGTACGCGGCAAACCAGCGGCGCGAAAGCCAGGGCCAGCTGATCCTGACCACCACGCACACCCAGGCGCGCTTCGTGTTGCCGCCGGCGGTGGCGGCGATCAAGCAGGCCTATCCGCAGGTCAGCGTGCACCTGCAGCAGGCCGGTGAAACCGACGCGCTGGACCGCTTGAACCAGGGTGACGCCGATATCGCCATCATCAGCACCGCAGGCGGTGAGCCGACCGATGGCATCGCAGTGCCGCTGTTCCGCTGGCGACGCCTGGTGGTGGTACCCAAGGGCCACCCGTTGGACCGCGCCGGCCGCGCACCGGACCTGGCCGCGCTGGCCCGCCAGCCGCTGATCAGCTACGAATCCTCAACCCGACCGAACTCATCCCTGCAACGCGCCTTCGCCACCAATGGGCTGGTGCCCGACCTGGCGCTGACCGCGCTCGATGCCGACCTGATCAAGACCTACGTGCGCACGGGGCTGGGCGTAGGCCTGCTGGCCGAGATGGCGGTCAGTTCCAATGACGAAGACCTGAGGTCGTGGCCGGCGCCGGATCCGATCAGCGAGTGCATCGCCTGGGCGGTGTTGCCGCGCGACCGCGTGCTGCGTGATTACGCGCTGGAGCTGGTGCACGTGCTGGCCCCACAGATTGATCCGCGCGACCTGCGGCGGGTGCTGGATGGCAACCAGGCCGCAGCGTGGCCGGTGCCCCCGACGTGGGAATCATTGACCCAGACCATCACGGTGTGAGGGGTTGGTCGAGCAGGGCTTGCAGCCCTGCACCCGCCGAATCAATGGCAACAGCCGAAGCAACAGCAACAGCTGGCTTCCGTGGGGGGCGGGGCGGTGTGGGCAGGCAGGACACGCCTTAAACCCATCCTTGGGGGCTCGATGGCGCCATCCATGGCGCCAACGGTCCTGCCTGCCCACACCGCTCCGCCTCTGACAGATCCCGATGGCTGTTGGTAGGTGTCGACCTTGGTCGACACAGTAGATCCACGCCATGCGTGGATGCTTTTCGATTCCAATTCGAAATATTCGATTCCGATGGAGTTTCATCCACGCATGGCGTGGATCTCCTGCAGATCGCGGGAAGCTGTCGAAGGCGGGGTGGGTCCGGTTGCGGGGGCATGAGCCGCATGGGCCCGAGGCATGCCTCGGGCGGGTTGGGCAGGACGCCCAACCCCGGTCTTGCCGTGTGCGCAGGACAGCGCACACGAGCAAGCGGCGACCGAGCCTACATGGACGTATTTACGGCGTCCCCCGCAACCGGACCCACCCCGCCTACCTACAGGAAGCCCGCTTTTGCTTCGGCTGTTGCTGTTGCTCCAGCTCGCAGCGGGTGCAGGGCGCAGCCCTGCCGATAAACCCCCTCCTGCGACGGTTCGTCGCACAGGGCAACCCTGGACCTGCCTCTACACTGGCGCGGTGACCCGCCTGTCCCGCCCGCAGCGCCTTCTGCTCCAGCTCGCCGTCCTGGCGACGCTGCTGATGGTGCTTGCGCCACTGGTCAGCCGCGCGCTGCAGGCGCCGCCGATGGACCACGCGGCGATGGCAGGCATGGACCACGCGGCCATGGGACATGACATGCACGACATGACCATGGCCGGGCACGACCCGCATGGCGCTTCGCAGGCAGCACCCAACCGCCCGGCCGACCCCCACGCCATGCACGGCGAAGCCTGCGAATACTGCGTGCTGGCCATGCGCCTGCTGCCGTGGCTGGCGGTGCTGGTGCTGCTGTTGCCGTTGCTGTGGCGGCCGCGGCTGGTATTCCCGTGGTCGCAACAGGTGCTGCCGGCACTGCGTTGGCCGGCGCACGCCGCACGTGGGCCACCGCGCCCCGCCATCGTCCGCTGATGTCCCTATCGAATCTGCCGCACGACGCCTGACCGGGCGCCGTGCGCGCGTGCGTACTTTGGAGCTGTTCCGATGAAAATGACTTCCCGCCCCGCGGGTGCCTGCGTGCGCCTGCCGGTTGCCCTTGGCCTGGCCGTGGCTGCAACGCTGGTCCACGCCGCGCCTGCCGAAGAGGCGCGCACTCTCGACACGCTGGTGGTCACCGCCGCCGCGCCTTCGTCGCCACTGCACTGGGTGACCGATCCACGCCTGCCACGGCAGCCGGTTCCGGCCAGTGACGGCGCCGATTACCTGAAGACCGTTCCTGGCTTCTCCGCCATCCGCAACGGCGGCACCAACGGTGACCCGGTGCTGCGCGGCATGTTTGGTTCGCGCCTGAACATCCTCAGCAATGACGGCAACCTGATCGGTGCCTGCCCCTCGCGCATGGACAACCCGCTGTCCTACATCGCACCGGAGAGCTTCGACCGGCTGACCATCATCAAGGGCCCGCAGAGCGTGCGCTGGGGGGCAGGTGCCTCGGCCGGCACCGTGCGCTTCGAACGCGATACACCGCGCTTCGAGGAACCGGGCCTGCGTGCCGATGCCAGCGCGCTGGTCGGTTCGCGCAACCGCAACGACCAGGTGCTGGACCTGACCCTGGGCAACCCGACCGGCTATGTGCGCGCCAGCGGCAACCGTTCCGAAGCCGATGACTACAAGGACGGCCACGGCGATGTGGTGCCATCGAGGTGGCGCAAGTGGAACGGTGACGTGGCGATCGGCTGGACGCCGGATGCCGACACGCTGCTGGAAGTTTCCGCCGGTGCCGGCGATGCGATCGCACGCTACGCGGGGCGCGGCATGGACGGTGCCGCGTTCGAACGCACCAGCTACGCCGCGCGCTTCGAGAAGCGCAACCTGCCCGGTGCGTGGGACACGCTGCAGGCCAACGTGTACTACAACGAGGCCGACCACGTGATGGACAACTACACGCTGCGCACGCCGAATCCCAACAGCATGATGCCGATGCCGATGGCGTCGAACGTAGACCGCCGTACCCAGGGCGGCCGGATCAGTTCCGAGTGGGGCTGGCAGGACGTGCAACTGGTGGCGGGTGTGGACGGCGAAGACAGCCGCCATCGTGGCCGCATGGGCATGGGCCGCGACACCTACCGCCAGGCCGCCTGGGAGACCGATGCCAACTTCCGCCGCTATGGCGTGTTCACCGAGTTGACCCTCGGCGCCGGCACCGACCAGCGCTGGATCAGCGGGCTGCGCATCGATCGCGCCAGCGTGCGTGATGAGCGGCAGTCCGTCCGTGGAATGATGGGCAGCCGGCCCAACCCAACGGCCGGCGAGAAGCGCAAGGCGTGGCTCGGCAGTGGCTTCCTGCGCTATGAGCAGGACCTGGCCGACGGCCTGACCTGGTATGCAGGCCTCGGCCACAGCGAACGCATGCCCGACTACTGGGAGCTGTTCTCGCCCAACAACGGCCCGGCCGGCGCAGTGAACGCGTTTGCCGGCATCCAGCCCGAGCGCACCACCCAGCTCGATGTGGGCCTGCAGTACAAGGGACCGCGCGTTCAGGCCTGGGTCTCGGCCTATGCCGGGCAGATCCAGGACTACATCCTGTTCACCTATCATGGCAGCGGCATGATGGGCATGAGCCAGGCCAGCAACGTCGAGGCGCGCATTGCCGGTGCCGAGGCCGGGTTGGAAGTGAGCCTGGCCGAGCAGTGGAAGCTGGGTGGCACGCTGGCCTATGCCTGGGGCGAGAACCGCGACCAGCCGCGTCCGCTGCCGCAGCTGCCGCCGCTGGAAGCGCGCCTGAGTGCGAACTGGGAGGGCCAGCGCTGGAGCGCCGGTGCGCTGCTGCGTGCGGTGACCCATCAGCATCGTGTCGCAGATGGACAGGGCAACGTGGTCGCGCAGGACCTCGGGCCGAGCGCTGGATTTGCCACCTTCGCGCTCAATGCGGCGTACCGTTTCAGTTCGCAGCTGCAGCTCAGCGCCGGCGTCGACAACCTGTTCGACCGCGCCTACAGCGAGCACCTGAACCTGGCCGGCAGCGCCGACTTCGGCTTCCCGGCCGACCCGGTGCGGATCAACGAGCCGGGGCGCAGCGTGTGGATGAAGTTGAACTACCGGTATTGATCCGCCGGGCATAAAAAAAACGGGGCCGGATCCCCGCCAGGATCCGTCCCCGCCCGACGCCCTCGGTCGGGCAGGTTCGACTCTACGATGACGGCCGCGGTGGTGCACCACCGGATACACCCCGACACACGCCGACACCGCCCATGGCAGCCTTGCACGGAACGGGTTCAAGGCGCTATCGCAGCCTTGGTTCCACGCCGGTAAACGCTTGGCACATACCGCTTTTATGGGCACTTGCCTACACTCGGCGGCCGTGGATCAATCAGGACCGTTCATGTTGGCTCGTATCGCTTCGACCCTGGCCCTCGGCCTCAGCCTGGCCGTGCTGGCCGGGTGCGCAGGCAAACAGGAGGCCGCCGCACGTCGGCAGGGCGAAGCGGTGCCGGTCACTGCGCAGGTCGTGCAGCCCACGCAGTGGAACGACACCCTGCAGGCACTGGGCACGGCCAAGGCGCGCGAGTCGATCAGCGTCACTGCCAAAGTCAGCGAGATCGTCGAGAAAGTGCACTTCGAGAGCGGCCAGCACATTGCTGCCGGTGCGCCGATCGTGACGCTGCGCGGGCAGGCCCAGGAAGCCGCACTGGTGCAGGCGCAGGCCACCTTCCATGAAGCCGATCAGCTGTACAAGCGCCAGCGCGAACTGGCCGCCCAGCGTCTGGTCTCCAGCGCCACGCTGGATACGCAGAAGTCGATCCGCGACGCCGCCGAGGCACGCGTGATGCAGATGCAGGCAGACATTGGTGACCGACGCGTGCGTGCGCCCTTTGCCGGTGTGCTCGGCATCCGCCAGGTCAGCCCGGGATCGCTGCTGACCCCGACCACGGTCATCACCACGCTCGACGACATCGAGCACATGCATGTCGATTTCCAGGTGCCGGAAGTGGAGCTGGCTGCGCTGGGTGTTGGTGACAAGGTCAGTGCCACCAGCGTGGCCTGGCCGGGCCGCACCTTCGAGGGCGTGGTCAGCACCATCGATGCGCGCATCGATCCGGCCACCCGTGCGGTGACCGTGCGCGCCGATTTCGCAAATGGCGACCATGCATTGCGCCCGGGCATGCTGCTGGACGTGCGCCTGTTCCGCCCCGAGCGCCCGGCGCTGGTGGTCCCGGAAATCGCCGTGGTACAGGTTGGCCGCGATACCTTCGTGTACCGCATCAAGGCCGACGACAGCGTCGAGCGGGTGGATGTGGTCACCGGCGCGCGCCGTGCCGGCGTGGTCGAGATCCGGCAGGGCCTGGAAGCGGGCCAGCGCATCGTGGTCGATGGCACCGGCAAGCTGCGCCCGGGCCTGAAGGTTGCTGCGAAGGACGCCGCACCGGCCTCCGGCACCAAACCGGCTGACGCGCCGGCGCCGGTCGCGGCCGAGGGCCACGGCGGATGAAGCTGTCCGACATCTCCATCCAGCGGCCGGTGTTCGCCGTCGTGATGAGCCTGTTGCTGCTGGTGCTGGGCGTGATGTCCTTCACCCGCCTGACCCTGCGCGAGCTGCCCGCCATCGACCCTCCGATCGTCTCGGTGTCGGTGGACTACACCGGCGCGTCGGCGGCGGTCATCGAAAGCCGCATCACCCAGGTGCTGGAAGATGCGCTGGCCGGCATCGAAGGCATCGATACGATCAACGCGCGCAGCACCAACGGCCGCTCGCAGGTCAGCATCGAGTTCACCTCCAACCGTGATATCGAAGCGGCGGCCAACGACGTGCGCGATGCGGTCAGCCGTGTCGCCGACCGCATGCCGGAAGAGGCGCGGCCACCAGAGATTGCCAAGGTCGAGAGCGATGCCGACCCGATCATCTGGTTCAACATGGTGTCCTCGACCATGGACACGCTGGAACTGAGCGACTACGCCGACCGCTACGTGGTCGATCGTTTCTCCAGCCTCGATGGCGTGGCCCAGGTCCGCATCGGCGGCCGCCAGCGCTATGCGATGCGGATCTGGCTGGACCGTGACCAGCTGGCCGCGCGCGGGCTGACCACCGGCGACGTGGAAACCGCACTGCGCAACGAGAACGTGGAGCTGCCGGCCGGCCGCATCGAGTCGACCGACCGCGATTTCACCCTGCGCGTGGAACGCAACTACATCAAGCCCGAGGATTTCGCGACCATCCCGCTGGGCAAGGGCCGCGACGGCTACGTGGTGCGCATGGGCGACGTGGCGAAGATCGAGCTGGCCTCGGCCGAACGCCGCGCGTACTACCGCAGCAACGGCGAGCCCGGCATCGGCCTGGGCATCGTCAAGACCTCCACCGCCAACTCGCTGGACGTGGCACGCACGGCGCGCGCCGAGGCCGAGCGGGTGGCGCTGATCCTGCCCAAGGGCACGCAGATCTTCGTCGCCTTCGACAACACCACCTTCATCGAAGCTGCAGTGGACCGCGTCTACGCCACCCTGGTGGAAGCGATGATCCTGGTGCTGGCGGTGATCTGGCTGTTCCTCGGCAGCTTCCGCGCCGCGTTGATTCCGGCGGTGACGGTGCCGGTCTGCCTGGTGGCGGCGTTCATCGCGCTGTATGCGTTCGACTTCTCGATCAACCTGCTGACCCTGCTGGCGCTGGTGCTGTGCATCGGCCTGGTGGTGGACGATGCGATCGTGGTGGTGGAAAACGTGCAGCGCCGCATCGACCTGGGCGAGCCACCGCTGGTGGCCTCCAAGCGCGGCACCGCGCAGGTCGCCTTCGCGGTGATCGCCACCACTGCCGTGCTGGTGGCGGTGTTCCTGCCGGTCGGCTTCCTGGAGGGCAACACCGGGCGACTGTTCCGCGAACTGGCCGTGGCGCTGGCCGCTGCCGTGGCGTTGTCCGCGTTCGTTGCGCTCACACTGACGCCGATGATGGCTTCCAAGCTGCTCAAGCCGCATACCGGGCAGGCTCCGCGAGGCCTGCACGGCTTCATCAACCGCAACCTGGAACGCCTTGCGGGTGCCTATGGGCGAGTGCTCGATCACCATGTCGACCGCACCTGGATCTACCTGCTGGTGATGGTGGCCGCACTGGCTGCCAGCTGGGGCCTGCTCAAGCTGCTGCCGTCGGAACTGGCGCCGGCCGAAGACCGCGGTTCGTTCCAGATCATGATCGACGGCCCGGAAGGCGCCGGCTACGACTACACCGTGCAGCAGGTGCAGCAGGTGGAATCGCTGCTGGCGCCGCATGTCGGCCCGGACAAGCCGATCGTGCGTGCCAACCCCCGCGTGCCGGGCGGCTGGGGCGCCAGCGAGGAAATGCATACCGGCCGCGTCAGCATCTTCCTGCAGCCGTGGCGCCAGCGCAGCGAGGGTACGCCCGAAGTCGCCAACGAACTGCAGAAGGAACTGGATACCATCCGCGGCGTGCGCGTACGCACGCAGGTGGGTGGTGGCCTGGTGCGCAGCGGCGGCCAACCGTTCCAGATCGTGCTGGGCGGCCCGGAATATGCCGAGATCGCGCAGTGGCGCGACCGCATCCTGCTGCGCATGGCCGACAATCCCGGCCTGGTCGGCCCCGATTCCGATTACAAGGAAACCCGGCCGCAGATGCGGGTGAACATTGACCGCCAGCGTGCGGCCGATCTCGGCGTGCCGGTCACCGCGATCGGTTCGGCGCTGGAAACCATGATGGGCTCACGTCGCGTCACCACCTTCGTCGACAACGGCGAGGAGTACGACGTGCTGGTGCAGGCCGGTCGCGATGGTCGCGCCAGCCCGGCCGACCTGGCCGCGATCCGCGTGCGCGCCAACTCCGGCGAGCTGGTGCCGCTGTCCAACCTGGTCACGCTGAGTGAAGTGGCCGAGGCCGGCACCCTGAACCGCTTCAACCGACTGCGCTCGATCACCATCAGTGCCGGCCTGGCGCCGGGCTATCCGCTGGGCGAAGCCATCGCCTGGGCACAGAACGTAGCCCAGGAAGAGCTGCCGCAGTACGCACAGGTGAACTGGAAGGGCGAATCGCGCGAGTACCAGAGCGCCGGCGGCGCGGTGCTATTGACCTTCGCGATGGCGCTGCTGGTGGTGTACCTGGTGCTGGCCGCGCAGTTCGAGAGCTTCATCCATCCGCTCACCATCATGCTGACCGTGCCGCTGGGCGTACTCGGCGCGCTGGTCGGGTTGTGGGTGAGTGGCGGTACGGTGAACCTGTTCAGCCAGATCGGCATCGTGATGCTGGTCGGCCTTGCCGCGAAGAACGGCATCCTCATCGTCGAATTCGCCAACCAGCTGCGCGACGATGGGCGCAGCGTGCGCGAGGCGATCATCGAGTCGGCGATGGTGCGTCTGCGCCCGATCCTGATGACCTCGATCGCCACCGTGGTCGGCGCGATCCCGCTGGTGGTCGCCGGTGGTCCTGGTTCGGCCAGCCGTGGCACGATCGGCATCGTGATCATTTTCGGCGTGACTCTATCGACGTTCCTGTCGCTGTTCGTGGTGCCGGCGTTCTACGCGCGGCTGGCGCCGTACACTCGTTCGCCGGAAGCGGTGAAGCGCGAACTGGAGAAGCAGGAAGCGGAATCGCCGTCGGTGGGCGGGCATGCCTGACCCGGGCGCCGACGGGGGCGGCCCAGGGGGCGGATCCCTTTCCGGAACGGAAAGGGCTCTGACCCCGCCACTACAGGGTGACGGTTTCCAGCTGCGCCCCTGGCGCCCGGATGACCTGGACTCCCTGCTGCGCCACGCCAACGACGCCGAGGTATCGCGCGGTCTGCGCGACCGCTTCCCTTACCCGTACACGCGCGGGGATGGCGAGGCCTTCCTCGCCGGCCGCGTGCTGGCTCCCGGCACCCTGAACCTGGCCATCGAGATCGACGGCCAGGCCTGCGGCAGCGTCGGTGCCCAACAGGGCGTGGCCGAGCGTGGGCATACCGCCGAACTGGGTTACTGGCTGGGCCGGGCCTATTGGGGGCAGGGCCTGATGACCCGCGTGGTCGGCCTGTTCGCCCCGTGGGTGATGGATGAGCTGCGCCTGTTCAGGCTGCAGGCGACCGTGGTCGACTTCAACCTCGGCTCGGCCCGGGTGCTGGAGAAGAACGGCTTCCAGGAAGAAGGCGTGGAGCGTTGCGCGGTCTACAAGCGCGGCGTGTTGCACGACCTGCGCCGTTTCGCCCGGGTGCGCACGCAGCTGCCCTGAACACGCGGGCTGGCCGCTGTAGCGCCGAGCCCATGCTCGGCTGCCCTCGGGGGCCCAAGCCGAGCATGGGCTCGGCTCTGCAAAACAGCGCTACCGCAGCGGCCTGCGATCAGGGAGAATCGACCGGTCCCCTCCAGCCGACGGGACGTCCTTACAACCCGCCGACTGGAGAGAGCGCGCGTGGAAGCAACCGTACACTTCATCAACAGCATCATCTGGAGCAAGGCACTGATCTTCGTGTGCCTGGGCGCCGGCCTGTTCTTCAGCCTGCGCACCCGCTTCATGCAGATCCGTGGCTTCTTCGAGATGTGCCGCCTCACCGTCAGGGGTGAGAAATCCGACGCCGGTGTGTCCTCGTTCCAGGCGCTGGCCATGTCGATGGCCGGCCGCATGGGCATCGGCAACATCGCTGGCGTGGCCACCGCCATCGCCTTCGGCGGCCCCGGTGCGATCTTCTGGATGTGGGTGATGGGCTTCCTTGGCGCATCCACCTCGTACGTCGAATGCACCTTGGCGCAGATCTACAAGACCAAGGACGCGGAAGGCCGCTACCGCGGTGGCCCGGCGTACTACATCGAAAAGGCCATGGGCCTGAAGTGGTATGCGCTGGCCTTCGCCGTCGCCACGATCATCGCCGCAGGCTTCCTGATGCCGGGCGTGCAGGCCAACGCCATCGCCGACAGCATCATCAACGCCTGCCGTGGCACCGCGCTGTGCGGTCCGCTCGATGGCCAGGCCTTCGGCATGGAATCGGTGCAGGCGCTGAAGCTGGGGATCGGCATCGTGGTGGCGCTGCTGCTGGGCGTGGTCATCTTCGGTGGCGTCAAGCGCATCGCCAACTTCGCCGAAGTGGTGGTGCCGTTCATGGCCGCCGGTTTCATCCTGATGGCCATCATCATCATGATCATCAACTACGACCGCGTGCCGGAAATGTTCGGCATCATCTTCAAGAGTGCCTTCGGTACGCATGCCGCATTCGGCGCCATGATGGGCCTGGCGGTGGAGTGGGGCATCAAGCGCGGCATCTACGCGAACGAAGCCGGCCAGGGCTCGGGCCCGCACGCTGCGGCTGCCTCGGAAGTCTCGCACCCGGCCAAGCAGGGCTATGTGCAGGCCTTCGCGATCTACTTCGACACCATGATGGTGTGCACCGCCACCGCGTTCCTGATCCTGGCCAGCGGCACCTACAACGTGTACTCGCCGGTGGAGGGCGCCGCGCCGATCTTCCAGGGCCTGGCCGGCATTCCGGAAGGCGCCGGTTACGCGCAGGCCGGCGTGGAAGCGGTGCTGCCGGGCTGGGGTTCGGCGTTCGTATCGGTGGCCATCTTCTTCTTCGCCTTCACCACCATCATGGCGTACTACTACATGGCCGAGACCAACCTCAGCTATGTGAACCACAACAGGAAGCGGCCGCTGACCGTGCTGCTGCTGCGCCTGGGCATCATCGGCATGGTGGTGTTCGGCGCGTTCCACAATGCCACCCTGGCCTGGGCGCTGGGCGACATCGGCGTCGGCCTGATGGCCTGGCTGAACATCATCGCCATCCTCATCATCCAGAAGCCGGCGATGCTGGCCCTGCGTGACTACGAACGACAGAAGAAGCTGGGCCTGGATCCGGTGTTCGACCCTGATGCCCTGGGCATCAAGAACGCCGATTTCTGGCGCCAGCGCAAGCAGGAGAGTGTGTAAGTGAACAACCCTTGGAACAACCGCCGCCCGTCCGCCCGTCCGCCGCGCGCAACGCCGTTGCCGCGCCCGGAGGTGCCGGCAACGGGCGGTGGTGGGCGCGGTGGCAGCGATGAGCTGCGTCTGTACGGCCTGAATGCCGTGCTGGCTGCGTTCGAAGCGCGGCCGCAGGCGCTGCGCAAGCTGTACCTGCTGGAAGCACGCATCCCGCGCCTGCAGCCGCTGTTGAAGTGGTGCGTGGCCAATCGCGTGGGCTACCGTGTGGTTGAAGACGGCGATCTGAACAAGCTGGCCGGCACCACCCACCACGAAGGCGTGGTGGCCGACGTGCTGCGCGCCCCGGCGCTGCCGCTGGCGCAGTGGCTGCAGCAGGTCGGTGACGGCCCGGCGCTGGCGCTGTGGCTGGATGGTGTGGGCAACCCGCACAACCTCGGCGCGATCCTGCGCTCGGCCGCGCATTTCGGTGCCAAGGCGCTGCTGTTGCCGGCCGGCAGCACGCTCGCCCTGTCCGGCGCCGCCGCGCGCGTGGCCGAAGGCGGTGCCGAAGCGGTGCCGCTGGTGCAGCTGCCGGAGACCGCTCAGGCAATGGCGCAACTGCGCGCAGCCGGTTTCGGCCTGGCCGCGACCCTGGTCGAGGGCGGGGATGACGTGTTCCGCGCGTCCCTGCCGGAGCGGCTGGTGTACGTGATGGGCGCCGAAGGCGAGGGCATGGACCGCAGCCTGGCGGGTGCGTGCGACCTGCAGGTCTCGATTCCCGGCAGCGGCGCCGTGGAGAGCCTGAATGTGGCCTCGGCCACGGCGGTACTGCTGGCGCAATGGGCCAGTCGCCGCGATTGAACCCTTTGGGCGGGGTCAGAGCCCTCGCCCCGCGAGGACTCTGACGCTGCCGGATTCCGGTCCAGAACCCGCCGTGGTGGGTGCGAACCTTGGTTCGCACCGCTCCTGCCGCTGCGCTCGCCGAGCATGGCCCGACGCTACAGCATCATTCGTTCGGCGGCGTGGTCGCCTTGGCCTCGCTGCCGAAGCTGCCATCCGCTTCTGCCGCCAGATACGCGAACACGGTGTAAGCGGCCACGTTCTGCGCCAGGGCCTTCGGATCGATCTTGTCCAGCGTGTCGTCGGCGGTGTGGTGCAGGTGGAAGTAATCCGAGCCATCCTGCGCCAGCCACGCCCACGCACCACCCTTGGCTGCCAGTGGGCCGACGTCCGGGCCCGGGCCACCCTTGTCGGCCTGGTACTCGATGCCCAGCGGCTTCATCACTTCGGCAATCTGCTTCGTCGCTTCGCGTGAGCCTTCCGGATTCGGCGAACCGGTATTGAAGGCGTAGATGCGGCCCGCGCCGAAGTCGCTCTCGGCGGCCAGCTGGTGCAGGGCCACGTCCTTCGCGTGCGCTTCGGCGTAGGCCTTGCCGCCATACAGGCCCTGTTCCTCGTTGGCGAAGGCGACTACGCGGATGGTGCGCTTCGGTGCCTGCTTGAGCTGGCCGATCAGGTGGCCGGCGGCCATGGTGATGCCCACGCCCGCGCCGTCATCCACCGCGCCGGTGCCCAGGTCCCACGAATCCAGGTGACCACCGATCACCACCACTTCCTTCGGCAGGCTGCGGCCGGTGATCTCGCCGATCACGTTGTAGGAGGTGGCGGTGCCGTCCCAACCGCAATCCAGTGCCACCTTCACCGTGGTGCTGCCACGCGCCAGCAGGCGGGCCAGCTGGTCGGCATCGGGCACCGACAGCGCGGCCGACGGCACT
Organism: Stenotrophomonas sp. DDT-1; assembly: GCF_001580555.1. Lineage (NCBI taxonomy): Bacteria > Pseudomonadati > Pseudomonadota > Gammaproteobacteria > Lysobacterales > Lysobacteraceae > Stenotrophomonas > Stenotrophomonas sp. DDT-1. The sequence continues at coordinate 21,523 of NZ_LEKR01000017.1, read as the reverse complement.
GGGGTCAGGCCCTCATCGAAACGGGTAATGCCGGTGTGGGGCACGCGATGCGAGTCGGTACCGGCCGAGCGCATCAGGAAACCGACCGCGCCCTTGCGGATCGCTTCGGACGGCCCCTTGCTGCGGATCGCACCGCCGCGGCCGTAATCGCGGCCATCGCGGAACGGCAGCATCTGGTAATCGACGAAGGCGATCTTGCCCTTCAGCGAACCCGCCGGTGCGGCCTGCAGCGCGGCCAGGTCGGCGAAGCGCACCACTTCAGCTTCCACGGTGCCACCCGGGCTGCCGCCCAGTGCGGTGATCTGCAGCGGCTGCGGATTCTTGCCGGTCACGGCGGCGTGTTCACTGCGCCGCTCCCACTTCGGGAATGTCACCGGCTCCTTCCACACCTTGTCGAAGCCCAGGGCCTTGAACTTGGCTTCGGCCCAGGCCACGGCACGGGCATCGGCTTCGCCGCCGGCAATGCGCGGGCCGATCTCGGTGGTGAGCGACTCGACCACCTTCCAGCCGGTGTCATCGGCCAGCGCCTGGTCGCGCAGCTGTGCGGCGGTGGCCAGCGACGCCGGGGGCAGGGTAGTGGTGTGCGGCGCCGCGAAGGCCGGGGCGGCCAGCAGGGCGAGGGAGGATGCGATGGCAAGGACGCGGCGACGCATGGACAACTCCGGGAAGGGACCTAAGCCTTGGAGCTTAACAGTCGTTCAGCCCGGCGCATGGGCGGGAGGTCATGGCTGGCGCGAACGCTGTTTTCCGCCATGACCGGCAAAGCGAAAGCCCCGCCGGGGCGGGGCTTTCGCCTGCTTCTGTAGAGCCGAGCCAATGCTCGGCTGCCTTTTGCAGATCAGCCGAGCGTGGGCTCGGCTCTACAGGTGGGAGGGGCGCCCATAGGCGCCCGATACCTTACTTCTTCAGGCTGTCGCGGATCTCGCGCAGCAGCACCACTTCTTCGGCCGGCGCCGCCGGGGCAGCTTCCTTCTTGCGAGACAGCCGGTTGATCGCCTTGACCACGATGAAGATCGCGAAAGCCACGATCACGAACTGGATGACGGTGTTGATGAAGTCGCCGTAGCCAACCACCACCGCCGGGATCTCCTTGCCATCCGGTCCGAGCCGGGCTGGCGACAACGTCCAGGCCAGGCTGGAGAAATCCACGCGCCCGATCAGGTAGCCCAGCGGCGGCATGATGATCTTCTCGACCAGCGCCGTCACGATCTTGCCGAAGGCCGCGCCGATCACCACGCCGACGGCGAGGTCGATGACGTTGCCGCGCATGGCGAATTCCTTGAACTCGGTGAGCATTCCCATTGTTGTTTTTCTCCGGTGGGGAAGTGGACAGCGCGCAGGGTAGCGCAGGTGATGTCAGCCGGCGATCACGCCGTGGCGCTCGGCCACGTTTTCCAAGCGGGCACTGAAGCGGTCGCCGGGCTTCAGCGCAGCCACCCCGGACGGGGTGCCCATGAACACCAGGTCGCCGGCACGCAGCTGCCACAGCTTGGACAGCTCATGCAGGATCTCCGGCACGTTCCAGATCATCTGGTCGAGCAGCGCCTGCTGGCGCACTTCGCCGTTGACCTCCAGCGACAGGTTCAGCGCAGCCAGGTCGCCGACTTCTTCGGCGTGGACGATCTCGCTGATCGGCGCGGAGGCATCGAAGCCCTTGGCCGCGTCCCACGGGTGGCCCTTGTCCTTGGCCGCGGCCTGCAGGTCGCGGCGGGTCAGGTCCAGGCCGACGGCATAGCCGTAGACCAGTGCATCGGCGTCGGCCACGGCCAGCTCGCCTGCGGGCGCGTCGCGGCCGATCGCCACCACCAGTTCCACTTCGTGGTGCAGGTTGGCGGTTGCCGGCGGATAGGGGACGACATCGTCGTGGCCGACCACGATGGCGTCAGCCGGCTTGCTGAAGAACATCGGGCGGCCGCGGTCATCGGCCGCCGGCACCGCCGCGCCCATTTCGCGGGCGTGGTCGGCGAAATTGCGGCCGACGCAGTAGATGCGGTGCACGGGGAAGCTGCCGCCACCGGCTACCGGTACACGCGGCAGGGCTACGGCAGGGATCACATCGGAGACATCGGACATGCGGGCATCCAGGAAGGGCGTGCCCGCAGTCTAGAACGCATGGCGCCCGCCGTCAGCGGGCGCGGAAGGCCTGGATCAGCGCGAGGCCGGCAACACCGGCTTGCGCACCACGCGGTACTCGCCTTCAACCACGGTCGGGTCAACCGGACGCGCAACGCCCGGCTTGCGCGAAGCCAGCAGCTTCCACGCCAGGCCGACCAGGATCATCGCCGCGCCAACGAACACACCGATGAACACCATCGCGGCCAGGATCGCCAGGCCGAGCAGGCCCACGGCGACGCGCACCAGCGGGTGACGCGGCTTGCGCGGCGCGAACAGGGTGCGGAACTGGTTGAAGGCGGATGCGCGATTGAACATGGCGGCTCGATAGGCTGGGATCAGCGAAACCAAAGTATCGGGACGCGCCACTGTCATTGAGTGAAAAACTCGTTAAATATAGCCTGTGCTTATTACGGATCAATGACTTGTGTTCATGTCGCAGCCAGTCACCTGAGCAGGCATGCGACAATTCCGGTTTACCGTCCGAGCCTTCGCCATGACTATCGCTGCTGCCCTGATCGCCCTTGATGCCATTGCCGATGGCGCGTTTGCCGAGGTCGAAGCGGTGGTCGATGGCGATGCCGAGTCGCTGCTGCTGTATCGCGACGGCGAGCAGGTGCGCGCCTTCCTGAACATCTGCCCGCACGCCGGCCGCCGCCTGGACTGGGCGCCGGGCCAGTTCCTGAAGAGCCGCGAGGGTCATCTGGTGTGTGCCGCGCATGGTGCCTCGTTCGCGCTGGACAGCGGCGACTGCATTGCCGGCCCCTGCAAGGGCGACCGGCTGCGCGCTGTGCCGGTGGACGTGCGCGACGGGCAGGTTTACCTGGCCTGAGGCCGGAAGCAGTCGAGCACGGCTCGACTCTACAAAAGCCGTGCCGACCAACGGTCGGCACCCACCATCAGCCGCGTGAAACTGTCGAAGGCGGGGTGGGTCCGGTTGCGGGGGCGTGAGCCGCATGGATGCGGCGACCGAGCTTACAGGGACGTACTTGCAGCGGCCCCCGCAACCGGACCCACCCCGCCATCCCACAGGAAGCCAGCTGTTGCTTCGGCTTCTGCGGGTGCAGGGCGCAGCCCTGCCAACAAACCCAACCCTCAGAACATCAGGTTGATCATCAGCACCACCACGCAGGTATAGATCAGCGACAGTGGGCCGCCGACCCGCCACATCTCGCGCGGGGTGTAGTTGGCCGGGCCAGTGATCATCGAGATCACCGGGTTGGAGGCCGTCATCAGGTTGTTGGACGCCGACAGCGCCACGATCAGCGCGAACGCGGTCGGGTTGCCCCCCGCTGCCAGCGCCAGGTTCACCGCGATCGGCACCATCACGATGGTCGCACCCACATGGCTGATCACCAGCGAGAACGCCGTGGTCAGCAGCGCCAGCGCCACCTCCAGCACCCACACCGGAATGCCGGTCGGCAGCTTGTCGATGGTATGGCCGGCCACCCACGCGGCCGCGCCGCTGGAGTCCATCGCCCAGCCGAGCGGAATCAGCCCGGCCATCATGAACACCGTCTTCCAGTTGATCGAGGCATAGGCCTCGTCCATGCGCAGCACGCCGGTCAGCAGCATGCCGGCCACGCCGGTCATCAGCGTCAGCGCCACCGGCAGCTTGCTGGTCAGCGCGATCAGGATGGTCAGCGCGAAGATCGCCATCGCAATCTTGAACTTGTGCGGGCGCTGCTCGCCGGTCGGGTAGTCGGTCACCACCACGAAGTCGCGGCTGCGCGCGGCCTGCGCCAGGTCGGTCCAGATGCTGTGGAACACCAGCATGTCGCCGGCGCGCAGCTGCACGTCGCGCACGTCCTCGCGGATCACCTGCTTGTCGCGGTTGATCGCCAGCAGGCTGATGCCGCGCTCCTTGCGCAGGCGCAGATCGGCCGCACTCTTGCCGATCACGTTCGAGGTCGGTGGCACCACTGCCTCGGAAATGCCGGCGCGGCTGGGGTTGAACAGGTCACCCAGGTGCTTCAGGCGCGAGGACATGCGCAGGAACTGGTTCTGCGCGAAGTCGCTGATCTGCTGGCGCGGTCCCATCGCACCAAGCACGCTGCCGACCCAGATGCGCATCTCCGCCGGCGGTGCCAGGCGAGTGTCGTTGCCGGTCTTCAGCGCCAGCAGCAGCGGCGCATCGTGCAGGGTCTCGGCCTCGCCCAGGGTCATGCCCACCAGCGGGCTCTCGGCGGTCACCACCAGCTCGAACACATCGCCTTCGATGCCATAGGTCTTGGCGAAGTAGCTCTCGGTGCGCGCCGGGGTGACCCCGTCATTGACCAGGCTTTCCTCTTCGATCAGCTTGCGGTCACCGTAGTAGCGGAAGTACAGCAACGAAGCGATCAGCAACGCCACGCCAATCGGCAGCGGCGCGAACATGCGCAGCGGCTCGATGGTGGCCAGGCCGGAAGGCAGGTTGTTGTTGGCCGAGGCCAGCAGATCGTTCAGCAGGATCAGTGGCGAATTGCCGACCATGGTCAGCGCGCCGCCCATCACGATCGCCGCCGAGATCGGCAGCAGCAGGCGCTGCATCGTCAGCCCGGTGCGCGCCGCCAGTCGCGAGGCGACCGGCAGATACAACGCCATCACCGACGGGTTCTGCATGAAGGACGAGTTCAGGCCGGCGATGGCGGTGGTCATCATCAGCAGCCGTTGCTCGACGCCGTGGCCGCGCCGCAGCAGCCAGGCCGCCAGCCGGTTCAGCGCCCCGGTGCGGTCCAGGCCCGCACCGAGGATGGTGGTGGCGATGATGCTCATCACCGCGTTACCGGAGAAACCGCCGAAGATCTCCTCCGGTGCGATCAGGCCGGTGACACCGAGCACCACCAGCACCACCAGCGCGACCACGTCGGCGCGGATGCGCTCGAACAGGAACATCGCCATCGTGAAGCCGACCAGCCCGAGCACGAGCTTCATGTCGTTGGTCAGCGTCAGCGCGGTATCCATGTGGGGCGCGGCGTCCTCAGGCGATCGTCAGGTGCGGTCGTACAGCAGGTCCCAGACGCCGTGGCCGAGCTTCTGGCCGCGGGTCTCGAAGTGCGTCTGCGGGCGCCAGTCCGGGCGCGGCACGCTGCCTCGCGGGCCGGCGCGGTTGACCAGCCCGGCGGTGGCGTCGAGCACGTCCCACATCTGCTCGGCGTAGTCTTCCCAGTCGGTCGCGCAGTGCAGGCGGCCCCCCGGGCGCAGCTTGCGCACCAGCAGTTCGGCGAATGCCGGCTGCAGCAGGCGGCGCTTGTTGTGGCGCTTCTTGTGCCACGGGTCCGGGAAGTAGATGCGCACTTCATCGAGCGCGCCGTCGGCGATCTCGTTCTGCAGCACTTCCACCGCGTCGTGGTGGTACAGGCGCACGTGGTCGGCATTGTCCTCGGCCAGCGCGTTCAGCAGCCGGCCCACGCCCGGGGCGTGCACCTCGATGCCGATGTAGTCGCGCGATGGGTCGTGCTGGGCGGCGAAGCGCAGCGCGGCACCATTGCCGAAGCCGATCTCCAGCACCTTGTGTGCCGGGCGGCCGAAGGTGGCGTCCAGGTCACGCGGCTGGCCGTTGTAATCGATGCCGAAGCGCGGCCAGCGTTCGTCGAATGCGCGCTGCTGGGCGGGAGTGAAACGGCCCTGGCGCAACACGAAGCTGCGCACCTCGCGGCGGCCCTCGCTCACGGTGAAGGGCTTGGGCGGGGCCTTGGAACCTGCGCTGTCAAAAGGATTGGTCATCAGCCGATCAGCCCGTCCACCGGCGAGGAGGCGCTGGCGTAGCGCTTGCGCGGGATGCGCCCGGCCAGGAAGGCCTCGCGGCCGGCCTCGACCGCCTTGCGCATTGCGCTGGCCATCAGCACCGGGCTGCGCGCACCGGCAATGGCGGTGTTCATCAGCACGCCGTCGCAGCCCAGCTCCATCGCGATCGCCGCGTCCGACGCGGTACCCACGCCGGCATCAACGATGATCGGCACCTTGGCGTCTTCGATGATCTGCAGCAGGTTGTACTTGTTCTGGATGCCCAGGCCCGAACCGATCGGCGCGGCCAGCGGCATCACCGCAGCGCAGCCGATCTCCTCCAGGCGCTTGGCCAGGATCGGGTCGTCGGAGGTATAGACCATCACCTCGAAACCGTCCTTGACCAGCTGCTCGGCGGCCTTGAGGGTCTGCATCACGTCCGGGTACAGGGTCTTCTGGTCGCCCAGCACTTCCAGCTTGGTCAGGTTGTGGCCGTCCAGCAGCTCACGGGCCAGGCGGCACGTACGCACCGCGTCCTCGGCGGTGTAGCAGCCGGCGGTGTTGGGCAGGATGGTGAAGCGCTCCGGCGGCAGCACGTCCAGCAGGTTCGGCTCGCCCGGATTCTGCCCGATGTTGGTGCGGCGGATGGCCACGGTGACGATCTGGGCGCCAGCGGCCTCGGTGGCCAGGCGGGTTTCTTCCAGGTCCTTGAACTTGCCGGTGCCGGTCAGCAGCCGCGAGCCATAGGTCTTGCCGGCGATCACCAGCGAATCGGGGGAGACATGAACGTTCATGGCGCGATTATCGCTTATCCGCCTGAAGATGGGGTCACGTAGAGGGCGGGGTCGAGCGTGGGATCAGATCCCTTTGCCACCGGCAAAGGGATCTGACCCCTGAACACCCGCGCAGGTCTCAGCCCCCACCCAGCGCGTGCACGATCTCCACCACGTCGCCTTCGGCCAGCACGTGCTCGCCGTGGCGGCTGCGGCTGACGATTTCGCCGTTGACCTCGACCGCGACCCGGCGTTGCAGCAACTGCTCGGCCTGCAGCAGATCGTGGAGGGTCGCCGAGGCGGGCAGGGTACGGGGTTCGCCGTTGAGCTGGATGTTCATCGCCGCATTGTCGCCTATGGCCTTCGCGGATCGGAATCCTTGCAAATTGCCTCGGCCGCCAGCCCCGGCACAGCGTTGTCCGACGCTGCCGGGCGACAATCCATGCGGCGGCGCAGCGTGAGCAATACGCGGCGCAGTGAAACCATTCACCGTGCGCCGGCGTACGTCCGCCGGGTCCTCAACGATATCCCCACAGGAGTTTCTTACATGCTGCTCAGCAAACGCCCGATCCGCTCCCTGATGGCGGCCGCGATCGCGCTGGCCGCGGTTCCGGCCATGGCAGGCGAATCCCCGTATTCCAAGGCCGTGTTCTTCGGCGACAGCCTGACCGACGCCGGCTATTTCCGCCCGCTGCTGCCGGCCGATGTGCGTCCGGTCACCGGCCAGTTCACCACCAACCCGGGTTGGGTGTGGGCGCAGCAGGTCGCCAACTACTACGGCCTCAATGGCGCCGCCAACGGCAACGGCCAGAGCGGTGACAACTATGCAGTCGGCGGTGCCCGCGTGTCGGTGGACGAGGCCGGTGGCCTGGGCGTGATTCCGTCGCTGAAGTCGCAAGCAACCCGCTACCTTGCCGCGAACGGTGGCAAGGCTGACGGCAACGCCCTGTACACCGTATGGGGAGGCGCCAATGATCTGTTCGCGGCCACCCGTGCGGCGGCAGGTGGCGCGTCGCAGGCCCAGGTGCAGGGCATCATCGGCGCAGCGGTCACCGACCAGATCGCGCTGGTGGGTGCGCTGAAGCAGGCCGGCGCCCAGTACGTGCTGGTACCGAACCTGCCGGATGTGGGCATCACCCCACAGTTCCGCGGCCCCAATGCCGCCGCCGCCACCGCACTGTCGGCCGGCTACAACAAGGCCCTGTACGGTGGCCTGAAGCAGGCGGGCATCGAGTTCATTCCGCTCGATACCTTCAGCATCCTGCGTGAAGTGACCGCCAACCCGGGCATGTACGGTTTCACCAACGTCACCAGCACCGCCTGCAAGATCGATCCGGCCAACTCGACGCAGAGCATCCTGACCTGCAACCCGACCAGCTACGTCAGCCCGGATGCGGCCAACACCTACCTGTTCGCCGATGGCGTGCACCCGACCACCGCTGGCCATCAGCTGCTGGGCCAGTACGCAGTCTCGGTGCTGGAAGCGCCGCGCCTGCAGCAGGTGCTGAGCCACTCGGCGCAGACCATCGGCCGCTCGCGCGCCGACCAGGTCAGCATGCACCTGGGCGGTCGTCCGGCTGACGGCCTGTCCTGGTGGGGTGGCGTGCGGGGCGACCTGCAGCGCTACGACCACGCCGACCTGTACGACGGGTTGGCCCCGGCCGGTCTGTTCGGTATCGACTGGGCACGCGACGGCATGGTGTTCGGCGGCTTCGCCGGTTTCGGTCGCCTCAACGCCGACTTCGGCAACAACCGCGGCGACTTCACCCAGAAGGACACCTCGGCCGGTCTGTTCGCTGGCTGGTACGGCGACCGCATCTGGGTGAACGGTCAGGTCAGCTACACCTGGCTGTCCTATGACGTGAACCGCAAGGTCCAGCTGGGCCCGGCCACCCGTGAGCATGGTGGTTCGCCGGACGGCAGCAACCTGACCGCCGCCCTGAACGCCGGTTACGAGTTCGGTACCGAAGGCGGCTTCCGCCACGGCCCGATCGCTTCGGTGATCTGGCAGAAGGTGAAGATCGACGGTTACACCGAAAGCGCCGCGGCCGGCACCCTGGCCACTGCACTGGGCTATGACCGCCAGAACGTCGATTCGACCGTCGGCCGCATTGGCTGGCAGGCCCGCTTCGATGGCGGCACCCTCAAGCCGTACGCGCAGGTGACCTACGACCACGAGTTCGAGGACACCAAGCAGGCCAGCGCCTGGCTGCAGACCCTGCCGGAACTGGGCAGCTACCGCGTGCCGGGCCTGAAGTTCGACAAGAACTACGCCACCGTCGTGCTGGGTGCCCGCACCGAACTGTTCGGCCTCCAGAGCAACTTCGGCCTGAGCGCGTCGACCGGCCAGAAGCGTGCGCAGGACGCCACCCTGTTCGCCAACTTCAGCGGCACGTTCTAACTAAGCAGCAACCGCCGGGGTCGGAGCCCTTTCCGCAGGGAAAGGGCTCCGACCCCTCGCGGATGCGGTGGCCACCATTGCGCTCTACCGGCCCAACCGCATAGACTTTCACCGCGCACTGCGGGCGTAGCTCAATGGTAGAGCTGTAGCTTCCCAAGCTACTGACGTGGGTTCGATTCCCATCGCCCGCTCCATCCTTCAAGACCGCGCCGCGTTTCCGCCGCGCAGGTTCCTTCAGACCGCCTCAGTACGCCGCGAACACCGCGGCCAACGCGTCCGCGTCCAGCACGCGTCCCTGGGCGCGATCATGCGTGTGCAGGTACCAGACCTCGTCCGGCTCCAAGTGCCGTGTCAGGTGCCACTGGTTTTCCCGGGCCAGAATATCCACCCGTCCCTGGCAGCCGAAGCAGAAGCGGGCCAGAGGCTTGATCGCGGCGGCCTTGCCATTGACGTTCAGGGTCAGTGCGGGGGCCGCGTAGGTTTTCAGTTCCCCGGATGACGGATTCTCGGTGATGGTGACCGTGTCCCGACGCAGCGTGGCCACCTCCGCCTGCACCAACGGTTGCAGCCACCGTTCGAGGGTGTCGAACAGCACATGCAGCGATTGGATCCAGTCCTGGTACTGCTTTTCGACAGCGGCGGCCCTGGCCTGCTCCGCGTGTGCGGACTGCTGCAGCTTCTGTGCAAGTTGCTCCATTTTCGACATCGGGATTTCCGCTTTGGGAGGAGCTTCCATGGTGATCGGCACGCTCGCCTGCTTCCAGCCGAAAGCGACATTTTCGTAGAAGTCCTAGAGGCGCTGCGGAGGGGCGCGTAACGCTTCAAACTTTTCCCATGGGCAGGCCGGCGCTGAGCAGCTAGCGTGAGCGGATACTGATCAGGAGCTGCCTTCCATGAACTGCCGGAACGACGTCGTCGAGCGCATCCATCGGATCTTTCTTTCAGCCGGCGTCGGCTCGAACAAGCAGCTTGAGGCCGTGCGCGCGCTCGGGCGTGCCGGTGGTCCCAAGGCCGCGAAACTGCTCGAGCAGATCTACCAGCAGGCGTTCAGCAATTCTGCCCTGCAGATGGCCTGCGTGGCGGCGCTGGGCGAAGCGGCCCGTGGCTTCCAGGCCAGTGCTGAACGGGACAGCTGAAGCTTCATCCACAACGTTCGAGATCGTCGGCGACGGGCATCATCCGCCCGCCACACGCCCGCGCTATGCTTCGCGCCTGCCGACCGATCCCGCCGCGATGAAGCTCGCCATCCTGTCCCGCAACAGCTCCCTGTATTCCACCCGTCGGCTGGTCGAGGCGGCGCGCGCGCGCGGCCATACCGTGCGCATCCTCGACCCGTTGCGCTGCTACATGCGCATCGCCGCCGATGGCTTTTCCATGCACTACAAAGGCCGGCCGATGACCGGCGTGGACATGGTCATTCCGCGCATCGGCGCCTCGATCACCCGCTACGGCACCGCCGTGCTGCGCCAGTTCGAACTGATGGGCGCACGCACGCCCAATCCATCCGATGCCATCCTGCGTTCGCGCGACAAGCTGCGCGCGCACCAGCTGCTGGCGGCCAAGGGCATCGACATGCCAGTCACCGTGTTCGGCGACAACCCCGATGACACCGTCGACCTGCTGTCCATGCTCGGTCCGCCGCCGCATGTGGTGAAGCTCAACGAAGGTACCCAGGGGCGCGGCGTGATCCTGACCGAGAAGGCCAGTGCCTCGCGCGGCATCGTCGAAGCGCTGCGCGGCCTGTACGCCAACTTCCTGATGCAGGAATTCATCGGCGAGGCCAAGGGCGCCGACTTGCGCTGCTTTGTGGTGGGCGACCAGGTGGTGGCGTCGATGCAGCGGCAGGCACCGGAGGGTGATTTCCGCTCCAACCTGCACGCCGGCGGCACCGCCGTGGCGGCCAAGGCCAGCCGCGCCGAGCAGCAGGTGGCGGTGCGTTCGGCCAAGGCGTTGGGCCTGTCGGTGTGCGGCGTGGACCTGATCCGCTCCGCGCGCGGCCCGCTGGTGCTGGAGGTCAACTCCACGCCCGGTTTGGAAGGCATCGAAGCGGCCTGCGGGGTCGACGTGGCCACACGCATCATCGAACACGTAGAGAAGATCAAAAAACCTTGATTATTCATGGGGTTGAGATTCTCATGGGTGAGTGAGCCAAGGCTTTAACGAGGCTTTAATCGGCGTCGGCGTAGGCTTCAGCGAACCGCAGCTCTGCCTCTCAGCAGGATCGGTATCGGGATACGACTTCAGGCCCAGGCGGGTGCACCGTCTGGGCCTTTTTTATGCCTGTCGGCTCTGTGCCCAAGGTCTCTTGTGGAGGCCGCGTGACGGTCGTAGAGTTGGCCCTTCGTTCCGGGATGGATCGGGAGGTTGGCGATGTACCGCATCATGACGATCGCGTTGCTGCTGGGCCTGTCTGGCGCTGTTGCCGCCAAGCCGGAGAAGGTCGCCGTACAGATGGACCGGCAGGGCTCGGTCGCCGAGCAGATGCGCCAGGTGGAAGCCGCGCTGGCCGCCCCCGACTACGCCGAGCTGTCTGCCGAGGATCGCGGCCAGGTGCAGCAGTCGCTGTCGCGTATCCGCCAGCACCTGGGCGAACGCCAGACCGTGCAGGAGCTGCCGCCGCAGCTGCAGGCCGAGGTCTTCAACGAGCAGGAACGCATCAACACCCTGATGGCGCGTGGCCATGACGACAGCCGGCAGATCTGCAGGTACGAACGCACCACCGGCAGCAACATGCCCAGGAGCCGCTGCCTGACCGTGGCCGAACGGCGCCGGATCGAAGAGAAAGGCAAGGCGCTGATCAACGACCAGCGCAGCTACAACACGCTCAGCCCACCGCCCGCCGGGCGTTGACCGCACCGCCTTTCGGTCCACCGGGGTGCCGTAACGGCGTATCGGTGGCACCGCAGGGCCGATGTTCCACTCATGGAAGAACCTGGAGGTAACGATGCAGCGCATGACCCCCTTCGCCCTGATGCTGGGCCTGGCACTGGCCACCACCGCGCACGCCAAGCCCGAGAAAGGGCAGGTGAAGTTCGACGCCAACGCACCGGTGGCCGAACAGATCCGCAACGTTGAGACGGCGATCAACAGCGAGGACTACAGCGAGATCGGGCTGGAAGACAAAAGCCGCGTGCAGCAGGCGCTGGGCCGCATCAAGATCAAGATGGGCGACCACGAACGGGTGGAGCAGGTCAGTCCGCAGGACCGCACCGAGATCTTCAACGACCAGGAAGTGATCAACACGATCATGACCCGCGCCCACGCCGACAGCCGCATGGTCTGCCGTCGTGAACGCACCACCGGCAGCAACATGCCGCAGAGTGTCTGCCTGACCGTGGCCCAGCGCCGCAAGGCGCAGGAAGACAGCCGCAAGGCGCTCAACGACAACCAGCGCTTCAACAACTACAAGCCCTGATCGCTGCCGGACCGATCGCATGCCGCCATCGGTCACCCTGCCGTGCGTCCCTTGTGGGCGCATCGGCGGAATCGTAAAGTCGAGACCCTATTCATGGACGAACATGGAGCTCGTCATGTACCGCAACACTACGCTCGCCCTGATGCTGTCGCTCGGCCTGGTGGCCACCGTGCAGGCCAAGGCGCAGAAGGACACCGTGCAGATGGATGCCTTCACCCCCGTATCCGAACAGATCCGCCGCGTTGAAACGGCCATGGGCAGCGAGGACTACAGCGAGATCGGGCTGGAGGACAAGAGCCGCGTGCAGCAGGCGCTGAACCGGATCCGGATCAAGATGAATGGCCGTGAGAAGGTGGATGAGCTGGCCCCGCAGGAGCGCAACGACCTGTTCAACGAGCAGGAGATCGTCAACACCATCATGACCCGCGCCCAGGCCGACAGCCGCATGATCTGCCGCCGCGAGCGCCTGACCGGCAGCAACATGCCGACCAGTGTCTGCCTGACCGTGGCCCAGCGTCGCAAGGCCCAGGAAGACAGCCGCCAGGCGCTGACCGACCAGCAGCGCATCAGCCGCTGACCCGCCGACGCAGGGGCCTTGCCCGGTGTCGCCCCGTCGGTACGAAATGTTAAGAATGGAACCTGTATCGTTCAGCAGGTAGACGTCGCGTCCACCCGCACAGGGGCATCCTGAGCGGGTGGGCCTGGCCCCCCGACGACCCTTCAAGAACCAGAGGTCCCAGTGCGCATTCTCGTAATCGAAGACAACAGCGACATCGCCGCCAACCTTGGCGACTACCTTGAGGATCGTGGCCACACCGTGGACTTCGCCGCCGACGGCGTGACCGGCCTGCACCTGGCCGTGGTCCACGAGTTCGACGCCATCGTGCTGGACCTGAACCTGCCGGGCATGGATGGCATCGAAGTGTGCCGCAAGCTGCGCAACGAGGCGCGCAAGCAGACCCCGGTGCTGATGCTGACCGCCCGCGACTCGCTGGACAACAAGCTGGCCGGTTTCGATTCCGGCGCCGACGACTACCTGATCAAGCCGTTCGCGCTGCAGGAAGTGGAAGTGCGCTTGAACGCGCTGTCGCGCCGCGGCAAGGGCGTGCAGACCCGCGTGCTGGAAACCGGCGATCTGGAATACAACCTGGACACGCTGGAGGTGCGTCGCCAGGGCAAGCTGCTGCAGCTCAACCCGACCGCGCTGAAGATCCTGCAGGCCCTGATGGAGGCCGCGCCGGCCGTGGTTACCCGCCAGGAACTGGAGACCCGCGTCTGGGGCGAAGAGCTGCCCGATTCGGATTCGCTGCGTGTCCACATCCACGGCCTGCGTGCGGTGGTCGACAAGCCGTTTGAAGTGCCGCTGATCCAGACCCGCCATGGCATCGGATACCGCATCGCCACCCCGGAAGCCTGATTCCGTGGCAACCAAGGGGGAGCGCCGGCGTTCGCCGTATCGGCGGCGCCTGCGCAGCCGCATCATCGTCTCGTTCGTGTTGTTGGGCTTCTGCCTGACGACACTGTTCGCGTTCGCCACCAACTGGGCCCGCATGCGCGTGGAAAACCAGCTGGTCGAAGACGTGATGAACCGCAACATCAACGAATATGTGCGGCGGTTCTACGAGAGCCCGGATCGCAACCCCGACCTGCCCGTGCAGCAGATGCGTGCGCGCCTCGTCAAACCCGACAAGTTCGAGGCGTTGCGCGAGGAAGAGCCGGACTGGGCCGCGCTGCCCGATGGCAACCACAACATCTCCGGGGTGGACGAGCGCGGGCAACCTTATGCGTACAAGCTGGCCGTGCGCAAGACGCCCGACGCCTGGGCATTCCTGGCCTACGACATGACCGACAGCGTGCGCGGCGGGCAGCAGCTCAACCGCGCGCTGGTACTGTCGGTGCTGGTGTTCAGCCTGTTGTCGCTGGTGCTGGGCTGGTGGTCGGCCTCGAAGGTGATGAAGCCGGTTTCGGACCTGGCCGCGCGGCTGCGTGCCTATCGCGGCGGCACGAGCGAGCCCGAGCCGCTGGCGCCACGTTTCCCCGATGACGAAGTGGGGCAGCTGGCGCAGGCGCTGGATGACTATTCGTCGCGGCTGACCGAAGTGGTGCAGCGCGACCGTGAGTTCAATGCCGACGTCAGCCACGAGTTGCGCACGCCGCTGGCGGTGATCCGTGGCGCCACCGAGCTGCTGCTGACCCGGCCCGGCCTGGATGAGAAGGTGCTGCAGCGTCTGCAGCGCATCCAGCGCGCCGAACAACAGTGCAGCGACCTGATCGGCGCGCTGCTGCTGCTGTCGCGCAACGAACGCGGGCAGGGCACCAGCAACGTCGCCCGCGTGGCCGAACAGCTGCTGGACGCCCACCGTGCACAGCTGGGCGGCAAGCCATTGGAACTGGCACTGGAAGGCGAGCGCAACCTGGTGATCGATGCGCCGGAAGCCGCGTTGTCGGTGGCGCTGGGCAACCTGATCGGCAACGCGGTGAAGTACTCGCAGGATGGTGAGGTGCGCGTCTTTGTCGGCAGCAATTCGGTGTCGGTAACCGACAGCGGACCGGGCCTGAGCGAAGAGGATGCCGCCAAGCTGTTCCAGCGCGGCTATCGCGGCACGCACGCCGGCCATTCCCAGGGCGGTGGCATCGGCCTGTCGATTGTCAGCCGCCTGTGCGATCTGTACGGCTGGCAGGTGAGCGTGCGCCCCGGTGGCGAGCGCGGCGTGATCGCCACCCTGACATTCTCGCCGAAGCCGTTGTAAGGGCCCCTGCTTTGGTGGGTTCTCCACTTTTGTAGAGCCGAGCCCGCGCTCGGCTGCGGTGCCTTCCCGGAGCCGAGCATTGGCTCGGCTCTTCACCGGGTTCGTGTTGCGCCCTGTGTCGCTAGTGCCATCGAATTAACTTCGCAGTCGTGATGCGCCAGAAGCCCAACACGACATCACCGTGATCGCCGCCACGCCGCGCGCGTGTCCGCATGCACGCATTCGTGCACCCAACTGCGGCTTGAGAATTTCCTTACAGATCACAGCGCTGCGTGATGGCCAGATGGGGCGGCCGGGGCAGGTGCCCGGGCCGGGATTGGCGTCCTGAAAAAAATCCAACATTCAGCAATCTTCGACTGACCCTCGGTCAGTCGTCGAAAATGCACCGCGTGCCTTGCTTCGGCGGGCGGTGCGTGGGGATTCATCAGAATCCGCTGGAGTCTTTTTGCTGAATGTCGGACCTCCGGTACGCCAACCCGCACCGTCCGCCACCTCGCATCCGCAGGTGGCCCGCCGACTGCGAGGAGATTCACCATGTCCGCACGCCCCTTGTTTCCCCAGCTGCACGCCCTGATCGGCGAAGCCGCCGACCTGCTGCCCGCCGACGTCGCCGAGCGCATCGAAACCCTGCTCGATGATCCCAGGGATCTGCTGCCCGCGCTACTGGCCCGCATGGACGGGCGCGATGCAGCCGACGGCCGACGGCTGGAGGCCGAGGGTCTCAGCCCGGCCCAGGCGGCCACCATGGCCGGCCTCAGTCGCACCCTGGCCGGCTTGAATGCACTCATGCAGGTCTTGCACGCCGCCGAAGCCGCCCGCGAACAGGGCGGTGCCCACCAGCAGCTGAGCCCGGATGTCGTCGATGGATTGCTGCTTGGCGCACGAGAACTGGCCCGTTATGCCCGCCTGCAGTTGGAGTAGATCCACGCCAGGCGTGGATGCAGAACACTTTGTAGAGCCGGGCCCATGCTCGGCTTGATGATCGCAGCCGAGCATGGGCTCGGCTCTACAGCAGTTCCACGCTGGCGCCCGGTAGATCACCGCCGTGCGTGGAGTCGCTCCGGTAGTGCCGGCCGCTGGCCGGCAACCCGGCCTCAACTCCCAGCCAACCCCAGGTACCGCTCATGCAGCGCTTCCACCTGCGCCTGCAGGTCTTCCGGGTGGCCATCGTTGACCACCACATCATCGGCCAGCGCCAACCGCTGCGCACGGCTGGCCTGGGCGGCGATCATCTTGTCGGCCAGCGTGGCGTCGATGCCGTCGCGCTGCATCAGCCGGGCGTGCTGCACGGCCTCGGGGGCATCCACCAGCAATACCCGGTCCAACCACGGGTAGGCCTGCCGCCCACCGACCTCGGTCAGTAGCGGAATGGCGGCAATCGCATAGGGGCTGGCGGCCTGCTCGCACTGCTGTTGCATCAGCAGGCGGATGGCCGGGTGGGTGATCGCTTCCAGTGCCGCCCGCTCGGCCGGGTCGGCAAATACGTGGGCACGCAGGCGCGCCCGGTCCAGGCTGCCATCCGCCTGCAGCATGTCGGCGCCGAAGCGCTCGGCGATGCGGTTCAGGGCGGGGCTGCCGGCAGCGACCACCGCGCGGGCGGCCAGATCGGCGTCGGCCACCACGATGCCCAGCGCCTCGAAGCGCCGGGTCACCTCGCTCTTGCCGGCGGCAATGCCGCCGGTCAGGCCCACTACATACCGGCTCATGGGGATTCCCCTCAGCGCAGTCCGCTCAACACCAGGTACTGCTCGACCACGGGCGCGCCCCACATGAAGTACAGCCAGCCTGCGATGGCCAGGTAGGGGCCGAACGGAATGGGCGTGGCGCGGTCACGGCCCCGGGTGTACAGCCAGATCGAACCGATGATGGCGCCCAGCACCGACGACAGCAGAATGATCGGCAGGATGCCCTTCAGCCCGCACCAGGCGCCGAGGGCGGCCAGCAGCTTGAAATCGCCGTGGCCCATGCCTTCCTTGCCGGTCAGCTGCTTGAACAGCCACCAGACCATCCACAGTGACAGATAGCCCACCGCCGCGCCGACCAAGGCGGGCTTGGCCGGCATGTACAGGTTGTCGATGTTGCCTATCAGGCCCAGCCACATCAGTGGCAAGGTCAACTGGTCGGGCAGCAGCTGGGTGCGCAGGTCGATGCCGGACAAGGCGATCAGGAAGCAGGTCAGCACGATGGCGCCAAAGCCCTGCCAGCCGAAGCCGAACTGCCAGACGCAGGCCAGCACCAGCACCGAGGTCAGGGCCTCGACCAGCGGGTACTGCAGCGAGATCGGCGCCTTGCAGTGGCGGCACTTGCCGCCCTGGATGATCCAGCTGAACAGCGGGATGTTCTCGTACCAGCTCAGCTTGTGCTTGCAGTGCGGGCAGTGCGAGGGCTCGACCACGATCCCCGGTGGTGGGGGCTCGTAGAAGTCCGGTTCCTCCAGGACCTCGCGCGCATCACGCTTCCACTGCCACTCCAGCCGCTTGGGCAGGCGCAGGATGACGACGTTGAGGAAACTGCCCAGCAGCAGCCCCAGGGCGGCCGCGGCGGGGTAGCCGAGGCCGGGATGCTGGTCGAGAAATGCCATTCAGTAATTATCCGACAACGGCGGCAAGTTTGAAGATGGGCAGGTACATGCCGATGACCATGCTGCCGACAATGGTACCAATGATCACCATAATCACAGGCTCCAGAAGGCTGCTCAACGCGTCAACGGCGTTGTTGACCTCCTGCTCATAGTACTCGGCCACCTTGAACAGCATGGCGTCCAGGGCGCCGGCCTCTTCGCCGATGCCGGTCATCTGGATGACCATGTGCGGGAACAGGGCGGTCTGTTTCATGGCCATGTTGACCGGATATCCGACCGACACGTCGTCGCGCATGCGCAATACGGCATGCTCGTAAACCGTATTGCCGGTGGCGCCGGCCACGATGCCCAGAGCTTCCACCAGCGGCACGCCGGCCTTGAAGGTTACGGCGGTCGTGCGGGCAAAGCGGGCGATCGAGCTGTTGTGCATGATCTGCCCGATGACCGGTAGCTTCAGGACCAGCCGATCCATGCCGTGTTGCATGCGCGGAGAGCGCTTGTAGGCGGCGAAGAAGCCGCCAATCGCCCCTATGCTGATCAGCAGAATCAGCCACCACCAAGAAACCATGAAGCGGGAAAGGTTAACGATCATCTGGGTGAACGCAGGCAGATCCGCGCCGAAGCCTTTGAACACATCCTCGAACTGCGGTACCACCCAGACCAGTAGGATGCCGCTGACGATAAGTGCAACTGCCAGCACCATGACCGGGTAGAACAAGGCCTTTTTTATCTTGCCCTTCAGAGCTTCGATGTTCTCCTTGTAGGTCGCCACGGTGTCCAACACCGTCTCTAGCACGCCAGCGCCTTCGCCCGCACGCACCAGATTTCGGTACAGCTCGTCGAACTGTACAGGGTGGCGGCTGATCGCTTCGTACAGCGAAGAGCCGCCTTCAATGTCGGTCTTGACAGTTTCAACCAGCTTCTTCATCCGCGGGTTCTTGTGACCGCTGCCGATGATGTCCAAGGCGCCGACAATTGGTACCCCCGACTTCATCATGGTGGCCATCTGCCGGCTGAAGAAGGCGATGTCTTTCGGAGTTACCTTGCTACCCGCTGCACCGAAGAGCGGCTTGGGCTTTGGCTTGACCGTGCCAGGATTAATGCCTTGGCGGCGCAGCTCGGCCCGAAGCAGGTTCGCGTTCTTCGCGGTCTGCTCACCCTTCATCTTCACGCCCCGCTTGTCGGTCCCCTCCCAGACAAACGGTTGCAGTTCCGTGGTGCTGCGCGCCACGGGCTCCTTCTTGATCGTACTGCGACTGACAGACATATCGGCTCCCCAAGACCCGCCATCCCCAGGCGGGCGTCTAGCCGTCGATGGTAGCGGGTTCATGCCCGTCTGGGCAGTTGCCAAGGGGCCCATGATGCGAATTCGTGCCGGGTGCCGACCAAAGGTGACGCACTGCGTCACATTGCCGCGTCCATCGCAGATTCGCATCCGGGGGGTTCCCATCCGAGAAATAGCTGCCATCATGGGCGCGGGGAAATCCAGGGGGAGGCGTGCCGGGGTTGGCACGCAACCTGCGTTGATCCACCCGCAGGGGGCAGGACCCGCTCAGCTGGCCGCTGGCCAGACCGATCCTGTGCTCTGAAATCAACCACCACTTATCTTGGGGATGTACCAAAATGAAGAACCAGAAGGGCTTCACCCTTATCGAACTGATGATCGTCGTTGCGATCATCGCCATCCTGGCCGCCATCGCCCTGCCGATGTACCAGGACTACGTTGCCAAGTCGCAGGTCGGTGCCGGCCTGGCTGAGATCACCCCCGGCAAGACCAACGCCGAGACGCTGATCAACGAAGGTCTGGCTGCTGACGTCACGGATGTGACCAAGATCGGCCTCACTGCTTCGACCACCCGTTGCGCGATTACTACGAATATTGAGACCAGTGGCGCTGCGACCATCACCTGCACGCTCAAGGGTAATCCGAAGATCAATAACGGTACCGTGGTGTGGACTCGCGCTGCTGCCGCAGGCACCTGGGCATGCAGCACCACTGGTGGCGCCGCAGATGACAAGTACAAGCCGAAGGGCTGCTAATCCCATCTGGATTGGCTGAAGAAGGCCCCGCTTGTCGGGGCCTTTCTTTTGTCGCCTCGTACATTTTGAGTTGCAAGTTTCGCGTCGAAGGCAGTGGGGATTGCCGTGAAATACAGGGGGATTGTCGTGAACGAGAAAGGTTTTACATTGATCGAGCTGATGATTGTGGTTGCCATCATCGCGATACTCGCGACCGTAGCGCTGCCGATCTATCAGGCCTATGCAGCCAAAGCACAGTTGGGGGCGGCGCTCGCTGAAATTAGACCCGGCAAGACGACAATCGAGGCGGTCGTACAAGATAGTCGTGATAGCACGCTAGTAGATCCAGCTTATGTTGGTATCGCCCCGTCTACGCGCTGCTCTGCTGTATCTGCCCAACTTGCCTCTGATGGAGTGGCCACCATCGGATGTACGCTGCTCGGGGGGCCTGCCGTCAACGGCAAAGACCTCATCCTCCGCCGCGCAGCCGACGGCACCTGGACCTGCGACGGCAGCGCCTTCGAAGCGCGCTATCGCCCAACCGGCTGTTGATCACACTTCGGCTTGCCAATGGGATGTTGGCGGGCCGTTGACGGGGCTATCATCCGGGGGGGAGTCAGGATCGTGCCTGCCGGACTGGGAGTGCCGGGCGAGGCAGTCATGCTGAAGGATTGGCGTCGTCGTCGGCCAGCGGGTCGCGGCAGGTTCTGCTGCCCTGTGCGGTGCCCCTGGAAGGCGCGCCGCACTGCCTGACCCATGATGAGCCAAGGATCCATATGAACGCCGTAACCACCGCCAATCTCGTCGGCATCACCGGCCTGGCCCGTCGCCTGGTCCAGGATGGTGCGCTGGACGAGGCTTCCGCCCGCGACGCGATGGCCAAGGCCGCTGCGGCCCGGCAGCCGCTGCCCACCTGGTTCGCGCAGAACAAGGTGGTTGGGGCGGCCCAGCTGGCGGCCGCCAATGCGGTCGAGTTCGGCATGCCGCTGTTCGACGTGTCCACGTTCGACGCCAGCCAGAACGCGATGAGCTTGGTCAGCGAGGAGCTGCTGCGCAAGCACAACGTGCTGCCGCTGTTCAAGCGCGGCGGCAAGCTGTTCGTGGGTACCAGCAACCCGACCCATTCGCTGGACGAGATCAAGTTCCACACCAATCTGGTGGTGGAACCGATCCTGGTCGATGAAGACCAGATCCGCCGCACGCTCGAGCAATGGCATGCCAGCCATGACACGCTGGGCGACGCGCTGGGCGGTGACGACGATGGCATTGGTAACCTGGATGTGTCCGGCGGTGACGAGGACATTTCCGGGGGCGGCGACGCCGGCATCGATGCCAAGGGCGATGACACCCCGGTGGTGAAGTTCGTCAACAAGGTGCTGGTGGACGCGATCCGCAAGGGCGCCTCGGACATCCACTTCGAGCCCTATGAAGACGACTACCGCGTGCGCCTGCGCATCGACGGGTTGCTGAAGATGGTGGCGCGCGCGCCGGTGAAGTTGAACCAGCGCATTGCCGCGCGCCTGAAGGTGATGGCGCAGCTGGACATCGCCGAGAAGCGCGTGCCGCAGGACGGACGCATCAAGCTCAATCTGTCCAAGACCAAGCAGATCGACTTCCGCGTGAGCACGCTGCCGACCCTGTTCGGCGAGAAGGTGGTGCTGCGCATCCTGGATGGCAGCGCGGCCAAGCTGGGCATCGACAAGCTGGGTTACGAACCGGACCAGCAGAAGCTGTTCCTGGACGCCATCCACAAGCCGTACGGCATGG